>JAYTWA010000187.1:0-2378 GCA_043743675.1 Sphingomonadales bacterium | reverse complement strand
CCTTTGTCTTCGGCGAGTTTTCGCGTCCGCATCGTGCTTAATCTCAAAGGGATTGCGTATGAAAAGCGCAATTATGTGTTGAGGACGGGGGAACAGCGGGCGCCCGAATTTCTGAAACTGAACCCTGCCGGATTCGTGCCTGCGCTGGAAGTGGATGGTGTTGTGCTGGGCCAAAGCTTGGCGATCATCGACTATCTTGATACGCTTGTTCCCGAACCACGCATGGTCCCCGCGGACCCATTGGCACGGGCGCGGGCGATGGAGCGGGCGCTGACCATCGCAGCGGACATTCACCCGATCAACAATCTGCGCATCCTGAACTATCTCAAGAACGAGGTGGGCCAGAATCAGGAAGCGGTCGACAACTGGTATCGACACTGGATCACGGCAGGCTTCATGACGCTTGAAACACTTTTGCCTGATACAGAATTTGCGGGCGGTGATGCACCGAATATCGTTGACGCTTGTCTGGTCCCACAAATGTATAACGCGCGGCGGTTTAATACGGACCTGACGCCGTTTCCCAAGGTTACAGAAATGGCAGATCGCGCTGCTGCAATGCCTGCTTTCATCGACGCTGCGCCGCAATCCAGCTAACGAAGCGTCCAACCCAGATCATCGCAGCATGGGCTTAAATCAGACGAAAATACCGTGGAATGTGTGGGGCAGGGGAACGCCTGCGCGCCATGTCGCGACCGGGCCAGCCGCCACGTGCTTGGCGTCAAACACATGCATTTCGGTGGCGCGTGCTTTCAGGTTGAGCGTGGTGCCGACCAGCCAGCCGTCGCCTTCGCCAGTGCCGCGCGGTGCAAAGACGAATTCCTCGACCAAGTGCTGGTCACCGAAGTCAAAGCGATCATCGCGCCCCCGCACCCAGTCCCACTGGCCGACACCATGCGCGAACGGCATGTCGCGGTAATGCGTAACATGCGTGGTATAGCGGCGGGCGACCCCGGCAAAGCGCTTGTCAACGGTCGGGAATTCAGCCGCAATCTTGGCACCCAGCATTTGCGTGCGGCCACCCGGATGAAGCGCAACTTGTGTCAGCATCGGGCGCGGTGCGCGGATATATTCGCCGCGTAACAATGCCGAGGCCGAGGTCTGGCCAAAGGTCGGATCAGCCTCAAACGCGCCATCGAAACGGATTGTGCCGTCCTTTTCTTCCCACGCATCGCCAAGGTGGAAGAACGAAAACGCAGGCAGTTCGAAAATCCGGCGCTTGCTGAATTCATCCTTGTCGATGACCAGCACTTGCGTACCCTGTTCAGGTCGCCAGACCAGGCCGGTGGAGAGTGGAAATTTATATTCTTCCTGAATCCAAGGCTGGAGTACAATCACCAGATGGCGCGCGGTTGCTGTAAAATCATGATAGTAGCTGGCGCGCGGCAGTTTGATGACTTCGGCTTTGTTCAAGCTGCCGTCGGCATTGAGTTTCCAGACAATGCAGTCCTTGCCGCCGCCGATGTTCCAGATGACGCCATCGGGCTGGACGCGGGGATGCGCGAGGAAAGGCATGTGGGCGAGGTCGTCGCGGAATGTCTTGAACCCGCGTGTCGTCAGCGTTTCAGGGTCCATCCGCGCGGGCGATCCCGCTTCCCACAGCGCCAGCAATTCGCCGCCTGCCATCAGCATGGCCGTGTTTGCTGCATTGCTGTCATCGGGGCTGGACAGGGTCGCGCCTTTACCGACGGCAGTGCCAAACCCAGGCATGACGATGTTGCTTAATTGAGCTTCTAACCGTCGTTTGGGGGTGTCAACAAAGCGCGCGGCAAGCGTTGCTTTGCCGTCGCCAACGCGGAACTTGCGGACCAGCCCGTCACCATCGAACCAGTGCCCCGACGCGCCGCCCGCCCGGCGGAACTTAGCGGGGCCGTTGCGGTAAAGCGTGCCCGCAAAGCCAGCGGGCGTAAGACCCCGAACCAGCGTCATTGGTGCTTCAGCAATGTCGGCCTCAACGTCCGCCACGCCCAGTGCCCAGCCTGGGGGTGACGCCCCGGCCAGCGCCTGATCGGGAGCGATGATGGCAGCGGCACCAACCAAGAGTGAGGAACCAAGAAAGGCGCGGCGGTCGACTGTGATGGACATCGGTTTCGTTCCTTACTTAATCGTGATGCTGATTTTGCTGCCGTCAGCCTTCAGGTCGAACGCGGCGTCGGCCCAGCTGGCGGGGCCCATCGCACCCTTGGCATCGTTCGAAAAGGCAAAGGGTTCGGTCGGCATACCAAAGGGATTTGTTGTCATTTTGCCGTCGCCGTCAATGTCGTGGAATGCCTTGATGGCGTAGCGGCCTGCGGGAAGGCCGTTGATCATCGCGGCGACATCGGCCTTGTCAGCAACAACCCGCGCACCGTTGACGGCCGTGCCTTTGTTATAGGCGT
>JAYTWA010000186.1:0-6888 GCA_043743675.1 Sphingomonadales bacterium | reverse complement strand
CGACGGCGGGTTCAGCGCGAGCATGGGGTTGCGCAGTGTAATCGAGGTGCCCATCCGCGACATGCGTTGCCCCGGCGAAGGCCGGGGCCGTCCAATAGGTTGGTGCCAAGGATTCGTAGCGGCCCCGGCCTTCGTCGGGGTGACGATTGGGCGTGATCCAAGCCCCCAATGCCGCTGCGCTTGGTCGTGGCTGGCTGCGGTGCCCTGCCCCGTCTAAAGCTGCGCGCAAGCCGCTGACAATCAGGCCGCGGACTAATCCGGGATCGCGGAAGCGAACTTCGGTTTTGGCAGGGTGGACGTTCACATCGACCATGTCAGCTGGCACAATGAGGAACAACGCGACGACCGCGTGACGGTCACGCGCCAGCATATCGGCATAAGCACCGCGCACGGCTCCAATCAGGAGGCGGTCCTTCACGGGGCGGCCATTGACGAAAAGATATTGATGATCAGCGACGCCGCGATTGAACGTCGGCAGCCCCGCAACGCCACCCAGAATTATACCTTCGCGATGAAAATCGACAGCAACGCTGTTTTCGATAAGCGCGCGGTCGGTTAGCGCGGCGACACGGGCCGGCTGATCTTCGGCCTGAACAGCAAGCGTTCGACGTCCGTCATGTTCGACCGAAAAGCTGATGTCGGGCTGAGCCATTGCGAGGCGTTTCACGACATCAATGCAAGCGGCATATTCGCTGCGGGATGAACGCAGGAATTTGCGGCGTGCGGGGACTTTATCGAACAAGCCTTCAACCAAAACGCGCGTGCCGGGGGGAAGCGCGGATGGTCCCTCACTGACCAATGTGCCGTTATCGATAGTGCGGACCCAGCCTTCGCCGCCCACGACACGGCTTTCAATAGTGACCCGGGCCACACTGCCAATCGACGGCAGCGCTTCACCACGGAATCCCATTGTTGAAACCGATTCGATAGCATCGTCTGGCAATTTCGATGTGGCGTGGCGTTCGAGCGCCAAAGCGATGTCGCCCGCCGACATGCCCCAACCATTATCGCGGACGTCGATTAGCCCGGTTCCGCCTTCGACAAGACGAACATCAATCCGAGTGGCACCGGCATCAATTGCGTTTTCCACGAGTTCTTTCAGGGCCGCCGCCGGACGCTCGACAACTTCGCCCGCAGCAATGCGATTAACCAAGTGTTCGGGCAGGCGACGTATTGACATAGAGAGGGCAGTAGCCCACTTGGCAGCATCCCGCGACCCGGCTGCTGCGGAAATATTTACATTTTATGCGCGGCCCAAAAAAGCACCGAGTTTCCCCCGCATGAAGAATCCGTTTTCACGTTTTTTCAAGTTCATGAGCCACGACATGGCAATCGATCTTGGTACCGCCAATACCGTCGTTTACGTCCGTGGTCGCGGCATCGTTTTGAACGAGCCATCGGTCGTTGCCATCGAAACAATAAACGGCGTGAAGCGCGTCAAGGCCGTCGGTGAAGACGCCAAAATGATGATGGGCAAGACGCCCGACAGCATTCAGGCCATCCGACCACTACGCGACGGGGTAATTGCCGACATCGATGTTGCAGAACAGATGATCAAGCACTTCATCCTGAAAGTGCATGGCGGCAAAAAAAGTCCGCTTCGGTGGCCCGAAATTGTGATCTGTGTGCCCAGTGGGTCAACATCGGTCGAGCGTCGCGCGATCCGTGACGCAGCATCAAATGCCGGCGCGTCACAGGTCTGGCTGATCGAAGAACCAATGGCTGCCGCAATCGGAGCGGATATGCCGGTTACTGAACCGATTGGATCGATGGTTGTCGACATTGGTGGTGGTACGACAGAAGTCGCCGTGCTTTCGCTGCGGGGGGTCGCTTATTCAACGTCAGTGCGCGTCGGTGGCGATAAGATGGATGAAGCAATCGTTTCCTACGTCCGTCGCAATCACAATTTGCTGATCGGCGAAGCCACAGCGGAGCGTATAAAAAAAGAAGTCGGCATTGCTAAGCCGCCCGTCGACGGGATTGGTTTGACAATTCACATTAAGGGGCGTGATTTGGTCAACGGCGTGCCTAAAGAAATCACAATCAATCAGGGGCAAATTGCCGAAGCATTGTCCGAACCTGTTGGCACAATTGTTGAGGGGGTGCGAATTGCGCTTGAAAACACCGCGCCCGAACTGGCCGCCGATATTGTCGATCAAGGAATCGTGCTGACCGGGGGCGGCGCATTGCTACAGGGGCTTGATGAAGTGTTGCGTGACGAAACCGGCTTGCCGGTGACTGTGGCCGACGACCCCCTCACCTGTGTCGCGCTCGGCACGGGGCGCGCATTGGAAGACCCGATCTTCCGCGGCGTGCTCCAGACAGCCTAACCGGGGTCACGCGGTCATGGCGCCGCCGTCCCGCGCGCGCCAGGGCTTTTCACGGCGTGCACAGCTTGGCCTGTTCACGAGCTATGTCATCGCAGTTGCCGGGATCTTCCTTGCGCTTCTGTTGGTATTGACCGCGCGATTTGACCCTGCGGGCCATGCTGCAATTCAGAGCTTGCTGTCTGACCTGACGTCACCCATTGCTAAAGGTGGTCGGGCAATTGTTGGAACGGTGTCGTCGGGGTATGATGGCTTGTCCGCATATATCGATGCAGGATCGAAGAATCGCGCCATGGAAACAGAGATCCGTAAAAATCGCGCTGCACTCATCGAAGCTAAAGCGACGGCGCGCGAAAATTACCGGCTGAAGCGGTTGGCAAGGCTGATCGAGCATAACCCCGATGTCATTGTCTCGGCACAACTTATTGCATCCACAGGGTCAAGTGCGCGGCGATACGCGACTCTGTCAGCAGGCGGATCGCAGGGCGTCATGGGTGGACAGCCAGTGCGCACGACCGAAGGATTGGTCGGGCGGGTGGTCGCCGCCGGTCGCGTTACTGCGCGGGTGTTGCTCATCACGGACGGTGGCGCAGTCGTGCCAGTCCGACGCTTGTCTGACGGGCAGCCCGCGCTGGCCACCGGACGTGGCGATGGTGGGCTGGATATTCGCGCGCTGCAAGCCGGGAGCAATCCGTTCAAGGCAGGCGATATATTTGTGACATCGGGCGCAGGCGGAGTTTATCCGCCCGACATCCCCGTGGCGCTTGCAAAGATCGAGCGCCGTGACGTGACGATAGCACGACCGCTGGCTGACCCGGCACGGCTCGATTTCGCCATTGTTCTGCCGCCTTACATTGTGCCCGACCCCGCACTGCCCCCTGCCCCTGTGGCTCCCTGATATGGCATTGCTACCACGCCGCGACCGGTTTGCGCCGCCGCCGACAGCGTTTGAGCAGCAACTGATCCCAGTTGTCTCTGTAATTTTAGCCTCGCTCGCACCGCTTCTGCCGATGATTGTAAACACGCCTATCGTTCCACCCTTTGGCTATATGATATTGTTGTCGTGGCGGCTGATGCGCAATGATCTGTGGCCGGTCTGGGCTGCGTTACCGCTTGGCATTTTTGACGATCTGTTTAGCGGTGCGCCAATTGGCACATCTGCTGCACTGTGGACGATTAGTTTTATTGCGATTGATGCGATTGACCGGCGCTGGGTTTGGCGTGACCATCTTCAGGATTGGGGTATCGCGGTTGCGTTCATTGCGGCGTATCTAGTGTTAGCACTGTGTCTCAGCGGTGGCGGTTTGGCGTTGGTCATGTTGCTTCCCCAGTTGATATTGGCGGCGCTGCTGTATCCGGTTGTCGCGCGGACCACCATCATGCTGGACCGGTGGCGGCTTGGCCGATGAAGTGGCCACATCTGATTTTTGACAAGAAAAGCGTGAGCGAGGCACAGGCGCAGTTTGCGTTCAGCCGACGTAGTTTTGTGCTTGGCGGGGCGCAGCTTTCAATCGGGGCCTTGCTAGCCACGCGGATGGCTTATCTCTCTATTTTCGAGAATGAACGCTACACGCTTCAGGCCGAAAGCAATCGCGTCAACCTGTCGCTGATCCCGCCCCGGCGTGGTTGGATAATCGATCACAAGGGACAGCCTCTGGCCTTGAACCGGACGGTCTTTCGCGTCGATATTATACCTGATCGGGTCAAAGATGTCGCATCGACGCTCGATACGCTGACTCAGGTTCTGAAACTGACACCCGACGAGCGCGACCGGATTACCCGCGAAGTCGAGAAAGGCGCAGGGTTCCAGCCCGTGCAAGTCGCCGAAAATCTCGATTGGGAACGCTATGCCGCGATTAGTATCCGCGCGCCCGATTTACCAGGTGTGCAGCCCGCACAGGGTTTTGCGCGCTTTTATCCCGAAGGCGCAGCTGTCGGGCATCTGCTCGGTTATGTCGGCGCGGCTTCGGCGAAAGATTATGAAAAAACTAAAGACCCGCTTTACATCACACCCGGCTTCAAAATCGGCAAGGAAGCCATCGAGCGAGTGATGGAACCGCGGCTGCGCGGTGAACCCGGTGCACGGCGCAGCGAAGTCACAGCGCGCGGGAAGCTCGTGCGCGAATTGGCAACACGACCCGATGTAACGGGCGATACCCTAAAGCTGACCATCGATGCCGGTCTTCAAGCCTATGCCGCGCGGCGTCTCGGCGAGAATTCGGGCGCGGTAACAGTCATTGACACGCTGACCGGCGGTATCCTGTGCATGGCATCGATGCCCGCCTATGATCCCAACAGCTTTTCAGACGGCATCGGTCAGATGGAATGGAAGATGCTGTCACAAGACGAACGTCGTCCGCTGGTCAACAAAGCGCTCCAATCTCTCTATCCGCCGGGATCGACGGTTAAACCAGCGGCGGCACTCGCATTACTGGCGGCGGGCATTGGTCCCGACGAAACCGTATTTTGTGGCGGTGGTTACAAACTCGGCAATCGTGTGTTTCGATGTCTCGGACGACACGGGACGGTCACAATGAAACGGGCCATCGCCAAAAGCTGCAACACCTATTTCTATTCGATGGGCAATCGCATTGGCTATGACAAGATCGCACTTATGGCCCGCGAACTTGGGCTTGGCGCGGAATATCCACTCCCCTTTTCCACACAAAGCTATGGCACGGTCCCCGACAGCGAATGGAAGATGCGCAAATATAAACAGGAATGGAGCCATGCCGACACGCTGAACGCCACAATTGGGCAGGGCTATGTGCAGGTTAGCCCGCTACAGCTCGCCGTTATGGCGTCACGAATCGCTTCGGGCCGCATTTTACAACCGCATTTGATGGGCAAAGTGCCAAATGCCGCTGCGCTGTCCTGCACTGCCGAACATCTTGCCATCGTCCGAAACGCGATGAGCGAAGTCGTGAATGGCGACGGCACGGCCGGGCGCAGCCGCTTGCCACTTGAGGGCATTCAGATGGGCGGCAAGACCGGAACGGCGCAAGTCCGCAAAATCGAAGGCGCACAACGTGGCCAGAACGGCGCATGGAAATATCGTGATCACGGCCTGTTCATCTGCTTCGCCCCGGTCGAAAACCCACGCTATGCCGCGTCAGTCGTGATTGAACATGGCCTTGGCGGAGCCCGCGCCGCAGCCCCGGTTGCGCGCGACATTCTAACCTATTTGTTTGATCCCGAAAAGGCGATGGGATTCCTGACCGAGATGGAAAAAACCTGGGGCGGCGACATTAACACGCGACAGAAAGCGCGCGCTGCCAGTTTTGCAGCTGCACCTGAGCCGGGTGTTGAAACGTCGGGCGATACCACTGAATGAGCCTCGTTCCCGCTTCGCTTGCCAGCATCAACTGGCGAATATTGTTTCTGGTCGGCGCGCTCGGCGGCTTTGGCCTCGTCGTGCTTTATTCAGCAGCGGGCGGCAGTCTGACGCCTTGGGCATCATCGCAAGGGATCAAGTTGATCGTTTTCATGGGGCTCGCGCTTGTTTTATCGCGCATTCCCGAAAGCCTTTGGAAGGCGGCTGCGTTTCCGGCTTACGGCGTCATCCTTGCGATGCTGATTGCTGTTGAATTGCTCGGTGCGGTTGGCGGTGGATCGCAGCGCTGGCTTGAACTGGGCTTTATCCGCCTGCAACCATCGGAGTTGATGAAACTCGCCATCGTGCTCGCAGTGGCACGGTTTTACGACCTACTTCCGGCGGGTGAGCTGCGTAGTTTTAATGCCCTATGGCCCGCGCTTATCATGATAATACTGCCTTTCGGACTTGTGCTTATCCAACCTGATCTCGGCACCGCGACCATGATCGCAGCGGGCGGCATCGTTATTGTGTTTCTTGCTGGTGTTCCCATGCGTCTCTTTGTAGGCGCAGGTGCTGGTTTGGCGGCATTACTGCCCATCGCATTTGCCATGATGCATGATTACCAGCGCAAGCGTGTGTTGATTTTCCTTGACCCCGAAAGCGATCCGCTGGGCGCAGGCTACCATATAACACAGTCGAAAATCGCCATCGGGTCGGGCGGTATTTTTGGCAAAGGTTACCTTAATGGGACGCAAAGTCACCTGGATTACCTCCCCGAGGGTCATACCGATTTCGTTTTTGCAACGATGGCGGAGGAATGGGGTCTGATTGGTGGCGTTGCTATTATTATCGGTTTCATCTTGCTGACACGGTGGGGCATGCGAGTCTCGGCACGTGCGCCTAGCCGCTTTGGACGATTGGCGGCCGCGGGCTTGATCACGACGATATTCTTTTATGTCGCAATCAATTTGATGATGGTCATGGGCCTCGCTCCCGTTGTCGGCATCCCCTTACCACTGGTCAGTTTCGGGGGTACCGCAATGTTGACAGTAATGCTTTGCCTTGGCGTTTTGATGAGCATCGAGCGCGATGGCAAACAGCGCAAAGGCGGCTTCGGTTAGCCATTGCGTGACACCGGACACGATGCTAGCGAATTTTACAGATGGACGCATAGCTCAGTTGGTAGAGCAGCTGACTCTTAATCAGCGGGTCCTTGGTTCGAACCCAAGTGTGTCCACCATTCCT
>JAYTWA010000185.1:0-2949 GCA_043743675.1 Sphingomonadales bacterium | reverse complement strand
TGCATTCCGGACGCGCCGGGATCATCGCCAACAACTGGATTGACCAGCGCATCGCTCGCTCTGACAAGGGCGTTTATTGTGCGGAAGACGAAACGCTTGGCAAATCAAGCCGGTCAGCAGACTATGTGCCCTCCACTTTGCACCTGAAAGTGCCCACGCTTGGCGACCGGATGAAAGATGCCAACTCTGCCGCGCGCGTCGTCGCAGTTGCGGGCAAGGACCGCGCGGCAATCATGATGGGCGGGCATAAAACCGATGCGATGTGGTTTCTCAACCCGCGCGACACCACCAGTTTCGAAACGCTGGCGGGTCGGGCGATGATGCCAGTCGTCGCGCGCGCCAATGCCACCATCGCGGCAGCACTTGCGAAACCATTGCCGCCGATGAAATTGCCGCCCCTTTGTGCGGCACGGTCCCGTAAAGTTGCGATTTCGCCCACGAAAAACGTCGGCGATGGCCGCTTCGCGCGTGCTGCCAATGCGAAGACTTTGTTCCGCGCCTCGCCCGAATCCGATGCAGCCGTCATTGCACTTGCCGGAGATCTTGTCACTGACATGAAACTGGGCAAGGGTCCGGCTACAGATCTGATTGCCATCGGCGCGTCGGCCACTGATTTTGTCGGCCACACCTATGGCACTGGTGGCAGCGAAATGTGTATCCAGCTGATGGCGCTTGATGCGCGACTGGGGGACTTCTTTGCGCGACTTGATAGCGCACGGATCGACTATACCGTAACGCTGACGGCCGATCATGGCGGCCACGACGCGCCCGAACGTAATGACGAAAATGCCATGCCCGATGCCGCCCGCGCGGCATTTAACCCCGGCAAGATTGGCGAGGAAGTGGCGCGCACGCTCGGCCTGACCGGCACAGTGCTTGCGGGAACCGAAATCGCAGGGGACGTGTGGATCGCCAGCACGGTGCCGCTGACGCTGCGCGAACAGGCAATCGCGCATGTGAAAGCAGCCTATCTCGCCTTTCCGCAAGTTGCCGCTGTCGTGACCGCAAATGAATTGAAAGCAACGCCTGTTGCCACAACCCCACCCGAGACTTGGTCACTTGCCGAGCGTGCCCGCGCGTCGTTCGATCCCGACCTTTCGGGCGATCTCATCGTCATGCTAAAACCGCGCATTACGCCAATACCTGCTGCTGTTGCCGGCGGGAGCAGTTACATCGCTACCCACGGCAGCCCATGGGATTATGACCGCCGCGTGCCGATCCTGTTCTGGCGCAAGGGGATGACGGCATTCGAACAACCCAACAGCATTGACACAACCGACATCGCGCCAACGCTCGCGGCGTTGATCGGCCTGCCAATTGCGGCGGGTGAGATGGATGGTCGCTGCCGTGACTTGCTGGCCGGATCAGCGAGCAGCTGCCCCTAAGCCCGAACAACCCCAACCGCACTGAACGCCAGCGGCTCGTCAGGCGGCGTATTGGGTTCGCTCAATGCTTTCTGCCACAGGCCGACATCAATCCACTGTCCGTTTTTGAACGCGACTTCGCGATACACGCCCGCGCGTTTGAAACCGATCGCTTCATGCAGAACAATGGCCTTGTCATTGGGCATCGTCAGGTTTGAAATCGCCTGCGTATAATTTTGCTCGGTCAGTGTCGCGAGCAGGCTTTGATACAGCGTCCGCCGGATCCCCTGCCCTTCAAGTTCGCCCGCAACATAGCACGCCGTCTCGCACGAGAATTTATATGCCGGCCCGACCCGCACGGGCTTGGCAAAGGCATAGCCCAGCACCAGCCCGCTATCCTCGTCAACCGCGACAATCCACGGATAGACATCCGCCGCCGCCTTGATCCGCGCGCGCATTTCTTTGACCGGCGGCGGTGTCGTTTCGAACGACACGGCATTGGTCACCACATAAGGCGAATAAATCGCCAGTATTGCCGCAGCGTCGTCGGATGTGGCGGCGCGTAGATTGATCATTTGGTTATCCAGGCAACAAAGATTTCAGTGAGCGTCTTTGATTTCGCAGGCACCGCCGACACAGGGCATTCGAGGCACCGGACTTGAACGACAGAACCCGTTGCCAGAGCACGGGCGTCGGCGACTGCCTGCCCCAACATCGCGATCCGCGCGCGCGCCATGGTCGACAGCAGGTCCGTCGCAGGCTGGCTTTCCTCTTCATCGCCACCACTGAACATCCCGGCAAACATCTGCGCAAAACTTGGCGGTTTTTCAAGATACACAGCTTTCACTGTTTTCACATCGAGCTTCGCCAGTTTCGCGGCTTCAGCCACCGCTTCGTCAATGCCGCCAAAACCATCGATCAGGCCAAGCTGGCGCGCCGTGCCGCCGTCCCAGACGCGGCCCTGTGCAATCTCGTCCACTTTCGCCACCGGCAGCTTGCGCGCGCCGCTGACCAGCGTGAGGAACTTGCCATAAGTCGATTCGATGCTCTTCTGGATAATCGTATCAAAAGCCGCATTCGTGCCGCCGACAATATCGGGCTGTCCACTTAACGGCGTTGTCGTCACGCCGTCGCTCGTGACCCCGATCTTTGCCAGCGCAGTCTCGAACGTCGGGATAATCCCGAACACACCGATGGAGCCGGTAATTGTCGATGGCTCTGCAAACACACGGTCGCCCGCCATCGCCACCCAATAGCCGCCCGACGCGGCGACATTGGCCATCGACACCACAACCGGAATTTTCGCTGCCTTGGCGTCGTTCAGGGCAATGCGAATTTTCTCCGATGCCAGTGCCGACCCACCCGGCGAATCAACGCGCAGGACAAGCGCCTTGTAATCCTTGCCCGTCACCGCACGATTGATGATTTTGACAATCGTGTCACCGCCTGCGGTTCCCGGATCGGCCTGGCCGTCAACGATGCTGCCCGCAACAGTGACAATGCCGACGTCGCCTTTTTTCGGGGCCGGATTGGCGGCAATCCAGGGCGAAAGGTCGATTTTGGCATAAGTTAGCTTGTCTTTGCC
>JAYTWA010000184.1:0-10012 GCA_043743675.1 Sphingomonadales bacterium | reverse complement strand
CACATGGTGGCCACAAGCGTGGCTGGGGATTGTTTTTTCATGGGGCCTGCTGGTCGGCTGGACCGCCGTCACGAACAGCATCGATCTGCCGATGCTCCTGCTTTATGCGGGCAGCATCGCGTGGGTCATCGGCTATGACACCATCTATGCCATGCAGGACCGCGAGGATGATGCGCTGATCGGCGTCCGTTCGTCCGCGCTCCGCATGGGAACACATGTGCGCGGCGGGGTCGCAATATTTTACGTGATTGCGCTGGGCCTGTGGGCGTCGGCCATCTGGCAAATCCGCCCCGATCCACTGGCGCTCGTGACATTGCTCCCCATCGCAATCCACTTCGCATGGCAAGTCATCACGCTGAACAACAGCGACGGCGACGATGCCCTCGCCAAATTCCGTTCAAACCGTTTCGCCGGATTGTTGATGGCGCTTGCGTGCGCAGTTGTCGGAACCGTCAGCCTTCCCTAAGCGCATGTCATGCTTTCTGCCGACGACGCGCTCAACCGCACCACTGACCTCATCGCCCGCGCCGTTCGCGCCGGGGCCACAACTGCCGACGCCGTCTATGGCGGCAGTGCGTCGCGCAGTGTTTCGGTGCGACTGGGCGCTCTTGAAGATGTGGGCAGTGCCGAAGGCGCCGAAATCGGCTTGCGTGTTTTTGTGGGCAACCGATCAGCCACAGCCTCGACGTCTGATTTCTCAAGCACATCCATCGATGCGCTTATCGACCGCACGGTTGCGATGGCGCGGCTTGCGCCTGAAGATAAATTCGCGGGCCTTGCGCCAGACGATTTGCTGACCAGCAGACCATTTGCAGTATTCGATACGAATGATGGACAGCATGTTACTCCTGAAGCCCTGAAAGAACGCGCGCTTGCGGCCGAAGATGCCGCGCTGTCCGTCGCGGGCGTCACCAACAGCCAAGGCGGTTCAGCCAGCGTCGGTCACGGCGTCAGCGCGATTGCCACCAGTGCGGGTTTTGCGGGCGCAACAACGGGCAGCAGCCACAGCGTCTCCGCCAGTGTCCTTGCGGGCGAAGGCGATGCGATGCAGCGCGACTATGCCTATCATTCGGTGCGCCATCTGAGCGACCTTGATGATGCTGCAACCATCGGGCGCGAAGCGGGAACACGCGCAGTGCGCCGCCTGAACCCGGTGCGCCTCAAAAGTGGCCCCATGACTATCATTTTCGATCCGCGCGTCGGGCCGTCCTTGCTTGGCAGCCTGATGGGCGCGATTTCGGGGAGCGGCATCGCGCGCAAGACGAGCTTCCTCCTCGATGCGCTCGGCACGCAAATCTTCGACAGCAACATTTCAATCATCGACGATCCATGGCTCCCGCGTGGTTTCCGTAGCAAGGCATTCGATGGCGAAGGGCTGCCGACCAAACCGACGACGATCATCGACAAGGGCGTCCTGACTGGCTGGATCGCCGAAAGCGCATCGGCCCGCCAGATTGGCATATCGCCCACCGGCCACGCCGCGCGCGGCATTTCGGGCGCACCGGGCGCAAGCGCAACGAACCTTCGCATGGAACCCGGCACTGTCACGCCTGCCGCCCTGATGGCTGACATCGCCGACGGCTTTTACGTCACCGAACTGATCGGCATGGGCGTCAACGGTCTGACCGGCGACTATAGCCGTGGTGCCTCGGGCTTCCGCATCGTGAAGGGCGAATTGGCGGGGGCAGTGTCCGAAGTGACGATTGCAGGCAATCTGAAAGACATGTTCCGCGCCATCACGCCCGCGAATGATCTCATGCTGCGCTACACCACGAACACGCCCACGCTGCGCATTGACGGGATGACCGTCGCCGGTGACTGACTTGCTGACCCAAGTCAGCGCAGCCGCGCGCGAAGCGGGGGCGATGGCGCTTTCCCGCTGGCAGGGGGAATTCAAAAGCTGGGACAAAGTGCCCGGCGAAGTCGTCTGCGAAATCGATCTTGCCGCCAATGACATGCTGCGCGCTGCGCTACGCGATCTCGATCCTGAAGCGGGCTGGCTGTCCGAAGAAACCGTGGACAGCGCAGAACGGCTGATGCGGTCGCGCGTCTGGGTTGTCGATCCCATCGATGGCACGCGCGATTTTGTGCACGGTCGCCCCGGCTGGTGCGTGTCCGTCGCGCTGGTCGAAGGGGGACGCGCCATGCTTGGCGTCCTCGATGCCCCGGCGCGCGATGAACATTGGGCCGCCGAAATCGGCAAAGGCGCAACCCGCAATGGCGTGACGCTGCAAGCCAGTGACCGCACTATGCTCTCCGGCGCGCGTGTGCCCGCCGAAATATTGCCAAAAGCCGATGTCGACCTGAGCATGGTCTTCAAACCCAATTCCATCGCGCTGCGCATGGCAATGGTCGCCAGCGCCGAGGCCGATCTGCTCGCCGCGATCCGCTGGGGTCATGAATGGGATATTGCGGCCGCTGCGCTCATCGCACAGGAGGCGGGGGCCATTGTCACGGATGCGCGAGGACAGACATTGCGCTTCAACTCAACCAAGGGCGAAATGTTCGGCGTTTTATGCACTGCACCCGGCATTCACGCCGCAGCCCTCGAACGGCTGGCGGCCCGCGCAACGATTGCCATCGTCCGATGAAGCGCGGCCTCCCCGCCCGGATCGTCCACCGCTTTCTGGTTTACCTTTACAAGCGGCGCGGCTGGAAAGCGGTCGGCGACATTCCCGCGTCGCCCAAATATGTCCTCATCGCTTCGCCGCATACGAGCAATTGGGACTTTCCCTATGTCCTCGGGCTTTTCGATGACCTTGGCGTTGAAGCGCATTTTATGGCGAAGAAATCAATCTTCCGCTGGCCGTTCGGGACGTTCATGCGCGAAGTCGGCGGCGTGCCGGTGGACCGCGCCGCGGCGGGCGACATGGTGGCGCAAATGGTCGCCGAATTTGCACGCCGCGATCAGTTCGTCCTGACCATCGCCCCTGAAGGCACGCGCAATTCAGTGAGTGCATGGCGCACGGGCTTTTACCGCATCGCCCACGGTGCAGGCGTCCCCATTGTCTGCGGGTTCATGGACTATGCGCGTAATGTTGGCGGGTTGGGGCCGGTGATCATGCCCACCGGCGACTATGAAGCCGATATGGCCCCGGCGTGGGAATTTTATAAGGGGATTGCGGGGAAGCATCCCGAGCGGATGTCTCAACCCTCGCGGTGATACGGGTGCCCGGCGATAATGCTCGTCGCGCGGTAAAGTTGTTCGCATAGCATCGCGCGCACCATCAGATGCGGCCAGGTCATCGCGCCGAAACTCCAGATCAGGTCGGCGGACGCGCGCTCTTCTGCACTCAGGCCGTCTGCCGCGCCAATCAAAAACCGCGCCTCGCGCACGCCGCTGTCGCGCCAGTTTTCGATCAGTTTGGCAAATGCGGTCGACCCCATCGTCACGCCGCTTTCGTCAAGCGCGATGATCTTTGCAGGGACCAAAACAGGTGCGACTTTGCCACCAATCTCGGGCAATTCGGTTATCGCAAACGGCCACGTAATTCGCTGCACGTAACGCGCGCACAAATCGGCTTCAGCACTGCGCGCGATTTTGCCGCGCGCAACAATATGCAGTTTCACTTAGTGCGTGGTGGGTGCCACGGGCGCTTCGCCGAAGGCCCACATCCGTTCGAGATTGTAAAAGCTGCGCACTTCAGGGCGGAACAGATGGACGATGATGTCACCGGCATCAATCAATACCCAGTCTGCCGCAGGCATGCCTTCGATCCGTGCCGAACGACCGGTCGTTTCCTTGATCTTCTGCGCCAGTTTCATCGCCATTGACGCAACCTGTCGCGTCGATTTGCCCGATGCGATGACCATATGGTCGGCAATCGATGATTTGCCCGCCAGCGGGATGGTCACGGCTTCGACGGCCTGATCATCGTCAAGCGATTTCAGAATCATGGTGTGCAGCGCATCGACTGAGTCGGGTTTTTCGGGTGCTTGGGCAGCGGCAGTAGCAGGTAGGACAGACTTTCTAAGAATGAGGCGGCTTCGCGTTCCGCTTATGTGGGGTGGAATATCGGCGATACCAGTCGGGATCGGCCCGACGAAGCGCCGTTGCGGAGGTTGGATCGGGACGAAAGTGCAGCAGCACGAGCGCCGGCGGTCTCCAATGCGTCCACGCTTTTGTGCTGGCGACGGGTCGGACGAATCGCCGCAGCCATGCCGTTGCGGGGCTCGCAACAGTCATTCCCTCATAGCCCGGACGCGCGACAACCGCAATCGGAACCATTGTCGCAATCCGCCGCCAGTCGCGCCAGCGGTGGAACTGGCCGAGATTATCCGCGCCCATGATCCAAACGAACCGCCGTTTGGGATAACGGCGAATCAGATTGGCGAGTGTGTCGGCTGTAAAGCGCGTGCCCATTTGGGCTTCGATGTCCGACGCTTTGATGATGCTCCGCCGCGCCATTTTCCGCGCCGAAGCGAGGCGGGCAGGGAAGGGGGCCATGCCTTCAACTGGTTTCAGCGGATTGCCCGGCGACACCAGCCACCAGACGTCATCCAGCCCCAGCGCGTCAGCGACAAACAGGCTGATCCGCCGATGCCCGCGATGCGCCGGATTAAATGACCCGCCGAGGATGCCGGTGAGAGTCAGTTTTCTTGCCAATTCTCATGCCCATGCCGGACACGCAAAACTTCAACTCCACCATCTACAATCCGATAAATCAGGATGTAATGGGTCGTCCGAACATTCCATTTTCGTTCGTGCCCTTCGCCAATTGGGGGACCTGCATAAGGTCTTTCAGCAAGGAAATTTGCGGCCAAAACGGTGGCATCGCCGACGCGGTCGGCATAGTCGGGGGCTGTTTCGGCATAGAGCTCATCAAGATGCGCTAGGTCGGCTTGCGCATCAATCGTCCATTGGGCGACTTTCATTCAGCCGCAATTGACATACGGCGATTCGCTTTTCGCTCAGCCCACCAACGTTCCATCTCTTCTTGGGAAATGAGGTCGCCGCGGTTTGCAGAATCGACACCTTGTTGAATGAAAGCAAGGAAGTCGGCTTCTTTTTCTGCAGCGCTGCGGATTGCCTTTGCGACAAACCAGGCACGACTTCGCCCCTGTGCGCTCGCAACCCTGTCAACAAGGGCAAGCGTTTCATCATCAATTCGGGCCGTGATTACATTACTCATTACTAGCGAATATCATTTGTATACAAATGATTCAAGGACGCACCTGTCCCGTGCCGCGGACCAGCCATTTGTATGTTGTCAGCCCCTCGAGTGCGACGGGCCCGCGCGCATGAAGGCGGCCCGTTGCGATACCGATTTCGGCACCCAGCCCGAATTCGCCACCATCAGCGAACTGTGATGAGGCGTTCCACATCACAATGGCGCTATCAACATTGTTCAGGAAATGCTCGGCCTTGGCCGCGTCCTCGGTAACAATGGCATCGGTGTGGTGCGACGCATGCGCGGCAATGTGGGCGAGCGCACCATCAAGGCCATCGACAATTCGTGCCGATGCAATGGGTTCTAGATATTCGGTATCCCAGTCCTCGGTGCTAGCCGGTGTCACGCGGAAATCGAGCGCCTGAACGGCGTCATCGCCGCGCACTTCACAGCCGCTGTCGACAAGTGCGGAAACCAGCCGCGCAGCATCGACGAACGCGCGGTCGATCAGCAATGTCTCCATCGACCCGCAAATGCCGGGACGGCGCATCTTGGCGTTGATCGCAATTGTTCGGGCCATTTCGGGGTCTGCCGCCGCATCGATATATGTATGGTTGATGCCATCAAGATGCGCGAGCACGGGTACCCGCGCATCAGCCTGAACCCGCGCCACCAATGTCTTGCCGCCACGCGGAATAATGACATCGATCTTACCATGCGCTGCCAGCATTGCGCCCACCGCCGCCCGGTCTGTCGTCGGCACGAGCTGGACTGCATCGACGGGCAGGCCCTCGATAACGAGGCCAATGACAAGCGCTGCATGGATCGCCTTGTTCGTGTTCACGGCTTCGGAACCACCGCGCAGAATTGCCGCATTGCCCGACATCACGCACAGCATCCCCGCGTCCGCCGTCACATTGGGGCGGCTCTCATAGATGATGCCAATCACGCCCAGCGGCACCCGGACGCGCGTAAATTTCAGACCATTGGGGCGCTCTGACTGGTCGATGACCGCGCCAACCGGGTCGGGCAGCGCGGCAATTGCCTCGATGGCCCCGGCCACGCCCTCAATCCGCGCCGCATCAACCGTCAGACGGTCGATCATCGCCGGTGCCATATCGTTCGCGCGCGCCGCCTCAAGATCAATCGCATTGGCTGCGATGATCATAGCCTGCGTCGCGCGCAGATGCTTTGCCGCCGCCCTCAATCCCGCCGATTTTTGGGCGGTTGGCATCGCGGACAGCAGGTGCGACGCAACCCGAGCCCGCGCGGCCATGTCGTCAATCAGCGCGACCACATCCATCAGAAATCGACCTTGTCATAATCAGCCGGCGGCGCGATCACGCCCATGCGTTCAGCCAGCAAAGGCCGGAAACTGGGGCGCGACTTCAGCCCCGAATACCACGCCCGCGTCTGTTCATGCGCGCGCCAGTCGATCCCGCCCAGATAATCCGCCACCGAAATATGTGCTGCCGCGGTCAGGTCGGCGAGGCTGAGTGATGACCCGCCCAGCCAATTGCGATGATCAAGCAGATAATCCGCGTAATCCAGCATATTGTTTGCCGCTTTCATCGCCTCGCGCAGCGCGGTTGTATCAGGGGTCGCGCGGTGGACAATGCGTTTCAGCATCCGCTCCATCATCAGCGGCGCGACGACGGCACCATGAAACTGCTCGTCAAACCATGCTGTCAGCCGCCGGATTTCGGCGCGGTTGATCGCTGTCCCCGAAATCATAGGGGCCTGCTCGACTGTTTCCTCGAAATATTCGCAGATCGCGACTGAATTGATCAGCGTAATATTCTTGTCGCTTTCGACCAGCACCGGCGTCTGCCCAGCGGGGTTCAGGTCGACAAATTCGTCGCGCCGTTCCCACGGATGTTCGCGGACCAGTTCATAGCCAATGCCCTTTTCCCCCATCAGCAGACGGACCTTGCGCGAAAACGGACACAGCGGAAATTGGTGAAGCAGCCACATGCCAGTGCGATAGGGCAGCCGCGCGTAAATCGGAAGGGCGTTTAGGCAGGCTCCCTCACCCGCAGCATCGCGAGCGCCGCGAGCACCAGTGTCGCGCTGGCAAAGGCCATTGTCCAGATCGGCTCGCTCGGGAAATAGGCTTTCATGATTGACCCCATAACCGTCGCAACGAGAAGTTGCGGCACCACGACGAAGACATTGAACAGCCCCATGTAGATGCCCAGTTTGCGCTGCGGCAGGCTTGACGCGAGAATCGCATAGGGCATGGCGAGGATTGATGCCCACGCAATCCCGATGCCCACTTCGCTGACCAGCAACATCTGTGCATCACGGATGAAAAAGAAACTGGCATAGCCCGCCGCGCCGCACAGCAACCCGATGATATGCGTCTTCACTTTGCCGATCCGCGCGGCAAGCCACGGCAGCAGCGTCAGCGCCGCAATCGCCGCTACGCCATTATAGGTCGCGAACAGCGTATCGACCCAATTGCCGGCTTCCTGAAATCGCGGACTTGTCGCATCGCGCGCGCCGAATACATATTGCGCAACAATCGGCGTTGTGTTGATCCACATGATGAACAGCGCCGACCAGCTGAAAAACTGCACGAGCGCGAGGCGCTTCATCAGTGGCGGCATGCCCGAAAAGTCACCAACAATGTGCCCGAGCATCGACGCGCTTTTGCCCGCCTTCGCCATGTTGATCGCGATAATGCTCGCGATGCCGTAGGCGATCAGCAACCCACCGAGCAAATAGACTTCTTTCTCCAGCCCAAGCGCCGCGACGCCTGCAACAACGGCTGCGCCCGCACCAATCCAAACCAAGCTGCTTGACGATGTCCGTGCCGCCAGCATCCGCAATGTATCGCCTTGCTCTTCCGCCGACTGTGGCCCGTCGAACGCCGCCATTTCGTCGGGGCTATATTCCTTCGTGCTGATCACGGTCCACATGACCGCAAGAAACAGCGCGACTCCGCCGAACCAGAAGGCATAGCGCACGGTATCGGGGATCACGCCCGGCGGCGCGACATTCGAAACGCCGACCCATTCAAGAAATGCCGGAAAGATCGACCCCACCACCGCGCCTGCGCCGATAAACGCGGTCTGCACGGCATAGCCCATACTATGCTGGTCCTTGCGCAGCATATCGCCGACGAACGCACGAAACGGCTCCATCGAAATGTTCAATGACGCATCGAGCATCCACAGCATGACTGCGGCAAAAAGCAGAACCGGGGCGAGCGGCATCACTACCAGCGCCAGCGCCGCCATGAGTGCACCCGCCAGGAAATAAGGCCGCCGCCGCCCCAGCCGCCCGAGCCAGGTCTTGTCCGACATGTGCCCGATGATCGGCTGCACAAGTAAACCCGTCAGCGGTGCTGCTACCCATAGCGCGGGCAGGTCATTCAAAATCTCGGGATTATTTGGAGACAATGTCTGGAAAATCCGCGACATGTTGGCGTTCTGCAGGGCAAAACCGATCTGGATTCCGAAGAACCCGAACGAGATATTCCACAGGCCCCAAAAGCCCTGTTTTGGTTTTTCCATCGCAACCATCCCCGGTGTTATTTTATACTCGCAGCGTGGCAGACGTCGGCGGGCGCGGCAAACGCTGCGCATACGAATACATTCACCCGGTCGACGACCGCCGCACGACCAGCCGTGCGGGCAGCATCCGGCTTTCGGTCGTCTCATTGCGCACCAGTTTCAGCAAGGTATCGACCAACAGCGCGCCTGCTTCGCCGGGCTGCTGCGTCACCGTGGTCAGCGGCGGATTGGCGAGTCCCGCTGACAAGATGTCGTCAAAGCCGGTCACCGCGACATCGCCGGGCACGGCCCGTCCCGCTTCCTGCAGCGCACGCATCGCGCCCAGGCCGATCAGGTCACTGGCACAAACAATCGCATCGAACGGCTCGCCCCGCGCGATCAGGCGCATCGACGCATCATGGCCATCGGCCTCGCTGCTCAAGGCATCGACATGCAGTGTCAGGTTGCGCGGCAAATCCGCTGCTTTCAACGCCGCCGCATAGCCATTGAGCCGGTCCAGAAATTCGGGCGTCGCGCTGGTCGCGGTTCCGATAAAGGCAATCTGCCTGCGACCCTGCTCGATCAAATGCGCGGTGACATCACGTCCGCCCTGCACATTATCACAACCGATCACGACTTCGCGCGCTTCTGGTTTGACGGATCCCCAGCGCACGAAATGCGTGCCCTGTTCGATCAATTGCCCCAGCCGCCGCTCATAGTCATGATAATCGCCATAGCCGAGCAGGATCAGCCCGTCGGCCTTGCGGCTGTCCTCATAATCCACATGCCAGTCGCCCGACAGCTGCTGGAACGAAATCAGCAAATCATAGCCGCGCAAGGCACAGGTCCGTGTGATCGACCCGAGCATCGACAGGAAAAACGGGTTGATCAGCGAGTCATCAGGCGTCTGGTCTTCGAACAGCAACAGCGCCAACGTATTCGAATGGCCGCTGCGCAAATTGGTCGCGTTCTTGTCGACCTTGTAATTTAACTGCTGCGCAATGGCCTCGATCCGTTTACGCGTGGCTTCGCTGACCGAACTGCTGCCACGGAGCGCGCGCGAAACCGTCGGCTGCGACACGCCCGCCAGCTGGGCAATATCAAATGATGTGGCCTTGTCCTGCATGGACGTGCGACGCTCTCCCTTTGCGGACACTGGTCGCTTTTTTGCGCCATCTGTCAGAATGTTTTGACACTAATGCACCACGCCGGTTTGCGATAGAGGCAAATAACGACAGGAGTTACGCGCAGATTCCGCTTGACACAACGAACCATATTGGTTATCTGTGATGGTGTTCGCTGTAACCTCTGATCATGGTTGCTGGGAATGGGATGGTGATCACTGGCAACAATGTTCACTATGACCGGCGCGGAATATATCCGGGACACCAAAGTCGGAAATTT
>JAYTWA010000183.1:0-2869 GCA_043743675.1 Sphingomonadales bacterium | reverse complement strand
GGCCATATTGCCGACATGGGCGGCCGCGCGGAACAGGCAATCACGCTTGCCATGCAAGCGCTCGTCAAACGTGATCTTGAGCTCGCCCGCAAAGTAATTGCCGACGACAAAGCCATTGATCGCCTTGAAACCGAAGTCGAAAAGCTCGCCGTCCGCATCATCGCCCTGCGCGCGCCGATGGCCGACGATTTGCGCGAAGTCATTGCCGCGCTGAAAATTGCTGCCGTCCTCGAACGCATCGGCGACTATGCCAAAAACATTGCCAAGCGCACGGGTGCACTCGAAAGTCGCCGCAAGATCGAACCGATTTCGCTCCTGCCCAGCATGGCAAAAGTCGCAACCGAAATGGTCCGTGATGTCCTCGACGCCTTTGCTGCACGCGACATTGCAGCCGCGATCGAAGTCAACGAACGTGACCACGTTGTGGACGATTTCTACAACTCCATTTTTCGCACACTGGTTACCTACATGTATGAAAACCCTCAGAGCATTGGTGATGCCGCGCATCTGCTCTTCGTAGCCAAAAACCTCGAACGCGTTGGCGATCACGCAACCAA
Organism: Sphingomonadales bacterium; assembly: GCA_043743675.1. Lineage (GTDB taxonomy): Bacteria > Pseudomonadota > Alphaproteobacteria > Sphingomonadales > Sphingomonadaceae > Sphingomonas_O. The sequence goes on along the minus strand of JAYTWA010000183.1, from coordinate 2,312 downwards.
TGTCGCCGAGATGGTCTATTTTGCTGCAACCGGCGATTACATGGCCGAGCGCGAGCGCGGTGACCCTTTTGCCGATATTGAAAAAGGATAATTCCATGACACGCGCAAAAATGCTTTTGGTCGAAGACGATGCGGCGCTTGCCGAACTGCTCGTCTATCATTTCAAACGCGAGGATTTTGACGTCGTGCAGACCCCCGACGGCGAGGAAGCGCTGCTGATCGCGCAGGAAACCCCGCCAGACATCGTCCTGCTCGACTGGATGCTCGAAAGCCTGTCGGGTATCGAAGTCTGCCGCCGTCTTCGCCGTATGCCCGAAACCGCAAACGTGCCCATCATTATGCTGACGGCGCGCGGTGAGGAAGAAGACCGCGTTCGTGGTCTCGAAACCGGGGCCGATGATTATGTGACCAAGCCCTTCTCCCCGCGTGAACTTGTCGCGCGTGTTGGCGCGGTTCTGCGCCGTGTCCGCCCCGCACTTGCCGGTGAAGCCATGGTCTATGCCGACATTGAAATGGATACCGTCGGCCACAAAGTGAAACGCGGCGGCGCGATGATTCCGCTTGGCCCTACCGAATTTCGTCTTCTCAAACATTTCCTCGAACATCCCGCGCATGTCTTTTCGCGCGAACGGTTGCTCGACAGTGTTTGGGGCCATGACAGCGACATCGAACCGCGCACCGTTGACGTCCATATCCGCCGCCTCCGTAAAGCAATCAATGAAGGCGGTAAGCCCGACATTATCCGCACGGTGCGATCAGCCGGCTATGCGCTGGATGCCGACGGGCGGCTGTAAAGCGACGAAACGTTAGGTCGAAGCTACGGACCGAGAACCCGTTTCGCCTGCGCAGCGTTCTTCTTTCACCTGTGCCTCCGCACGGACAAATAAAGGAGTCGCGCCATGAAATCATTGGCTTTTACTGCTGCACTGCTTTTGGGTAGCGCTGCATTTGCACAAACACCGCCCGCAACCGAACCAACCCCTCCTGCGATGCCTGCACCCGAAACACCGCCGACCGGCGACATGCCTGCTGCGCCCGCTAAACCTGCGATGCCTGCCATGCCTGCAGCTCCCGCCGCACCGGCTGCACAGGCTGCGCCCGAAACGCCGCCTGCTCCTGCAATGGCACCGATGGCCGCGGCACCAGCGCCGGCCCCGCAAGCCGAATATCCGCGCTGTTCAAAAACTATAACCGATCAGTGCATTCAGGGCGCTGCACGCGAACGCGATACAAAACGCAAGCGTCGCAGTTGACGTAAACGGAAACCTTGGGCATCGGCGGCGTCAATCGCCCCGCTTCCAAGGATATTTTAATGACAATCAGTTTCAAAGACCGCGTCGCTATCGTCACTGGCGCTGGCGGCGGTCTTGGTCGTGCCTATGCGCTCGAACTCGCCAGGCGCGGCGCGAAAGTCGTAGTCAATGATCTTGGTGCCGCCCGCGACGGCACGGGCCATTCAAATGCAGCGCTTCAAGTCGTCGAAGAAATAAAAGCTGCCGGCGGCACTGCCATGTCGAACGGCGGCAGCGTCACCGACTATGCCCAGATGGTCGAAATGGTCGCCAAGGCCAAAGAAGCATGGGGCGGCGTCCACATCCTCATCAACAATGCCGGCATCCTCCGCGACAAATCCTTTGCCAAAATGGAGCCCGAAGATTTTGACCTCGTGGTTAAAGTCCACCTGATAGGCAGCGCGAATGTGACCAAGGCGTGCTGGGACACCATGCGCGACCAGGCCTATGGCCGCATCCTGATGACGGCTTCATCAACGGGCCTGTTCGGCAATTTCGGGCAAACCAATTATGGCGCGGCAAAGCTCGGTTTGGCTGGCTTCACTAAATCGCTTTATATCGAAGGCGCAAAATACAACATCCGCGTCAACACACTCGCCCCCGTCGCGGGCACGCGGATGACCGAAGACCTATTCCCCGCCGACGCTTTCAAAGCCTTCGCTCCCGAAAACGTCGTCCCCGCCGCGCTCTATCTGGTCAGCGAAGACGCGCCATCGAACGCAATCATCGGCGCTGGCGCAGGCGTGGTGCAGGCGGCCTATGTGACGCTCACGCCCGGCGCCCTACTCCCCGCTGATGACCGCTCCCCCGAAGCGGTTGCGGCTTTATGGGAAAAGATCACCGACCGGACGGGCGAGATTGTCCCACAATCGGGCGCAGAGCAATCAATGCTGATTGCGAAGACGATGACGGGCGGGTGATTTTCCGCTTGACACAACGAACCATATTGGTTATCTGTGATGGTGTTCGCTGTAACCTCTGATCAAGGTTGTGGCGAATGGGATGGTGATCACTGGCAAC
>JAYTWA010000182.1:0-2304 GCA_043743675.1 Sphingomonadales bacterium | reverse complement strand
TCCGAGGGCGAAATGGTAAGCGTTGGCGCAGGCGATGGTAAGGTGCAGTCAACGACGAAGATCGGTGCGCCTGTTTTCTTGCCACCGGTGATTGCCAATTCCACGCTGTATATCCTCGACAATTCGGGGAAGATTACCGCGTTCAGATAGGCTAGGGGAGCGCTATGCCCCATCCCGTCGTTGCCATTATCGGACGCCCCAATGTGGGCAAATCGACACTGTTTAACCGGCTGGTCGGCAAACGGATCGCGCTGGTCGATGACCGGCCGGGTGTCACGCGCGACCGTCGCGAAGGCGACGCGCATCTGCTCGGCCTCGACTTTCGCCTTGTTGATACGGCGGGCTTTGAAGATGAGGATTCTGCGACACTGCCCGGACGCATGCGCGCGCAGACGCAAGCTGCGGTCGATATGGCTGATGTTGCGCTGTTCGTAATTGATGCGCGCGCGGGGATCGTACCGCTTGACCAGGAAATTGCGCGCTGGCTGCGCGGATCGAAGACCCCCGTTGTGCTGGTCGCAAACAAGGCCGAGGGAACAAGCGGCGACGGCGGTTTTTATGAGGCGTTTTCGCTGGGGTTCGGCGATCCCGTGGCGTTGTCGGCCGAACATGGCGAGGGGCTGGCAGACTTGTTCGAAGCGCTGCGCCCGCATCTTGACGCCATCGAGGTCGAAGACGACATCGAAGAGGACGCCTTTGCCGAAGGTGGGCCGCTGAAGCTTGCTATTGTCGGGCGACCCAATGCCGGCAAGTCAACGCTGGTCAACAAATTACTTGGCGAAGACCGGATGATAACCGGCCCCGAAGCCGGTATCACACGCGACGCGATCAGCATCGAATGGGAATTTGAGGGCAAGCCGGTGCGCCTGATCGACACGGCGGGATTGCGCAAAAAGTCGAAAGTTGATGATAAACTTGAAGCGTTGTCGGCGATGGATACGCGGCATGCAATTGATTTTGCCGAAGTTGTTGTCCTGCTGCTTGATGCCACACGCGGGCTGGAAGCGCAGGATTTGCGCATTGCCGACCAGATTTTCACTGAAGGCCGCGCGATGGTGATTGCGCTTAACAAATGGGATGTTGCGGAAGGACAATCGGCGCTGTTCAACGGCGTGCGTGCGGCACTTGATGACGGATTCGCCCAAGTAAAAGGCGTGCCGCTGCTCACTGTATCGGCGGAAACGGGCAAAGGCCTTGATGTCCTCCTGAAAGTCGCCTTCGAAACGCGCGATGCGTGGTCGAAACGTGTGCCGACGGGCGAACTCAATCGCTGGTTTGAACGCGCGCTCGAGGCCAATCCGCCGCCTGCACCCGGCGGCAAACGAATCAAGTTGCGGTATGTTACACAAATCAAGTCGCGCCCGCCCAGCTTCGTGATTTTCGGCACGCGGGTGGATCAATTGCCCGAAAGCTATCGCCGTTATCTGGTGAACGGCATCCGCCGTGATCTCGGCTTTGGTGCCGTCCCTGTGCGCCTGACGTTCCGCGCGCCTAAAAATCCGTTTGCCCCTGCGTCATGAGGCGAGTGCCATAAGGTCGGTGAAGGTAACACTGCCTTAACCTTGCGCCGCTAATTTCAGTATGGGACATATGGGATCGTGCGCGGTTCCTGGGAGCGCATTGTGGACGAAATGCCGGACGACATCATTGACTGGGCGGCTTTTCAGACCGCGCGTGGCGAGCTGGGCAGCGATTTCATTCGTATCCTCGGCTATTTCCGGGAGGATGGCGCGAAGTCAGTTGACGCGCTTGAAACGGCGGTTCGCGCCAATAATGCCGTTGCGATGGTCATGCCCGCACACACACTGAAAGGCGAAGCGCGGCAGTTCGGTGCCGATGCCCTAGGTGATCTGGCGGAAATCATCGAAGACCATGCGCGACAATGCATTGAATGGGGTCATGCGCCCGACGGCACAATCGAGCATGTTGTGAAACTTCGGCCGCTGTTTGTGGAAACGCTAGATGCCTTTGACAAGGAAACCAATCCGCTGGTCGAGCGTCGTGGCTTCGGGCGCAGGGACACGGTTGCCAACAATCAGGGTTTTGGTCGAATTTAGGTAAGTTCCCGAAGCTTTATTTGGGCGGGAACGCCAACGGCAAGTGCACCCGCCGGCACATCGACAAGGACCACGGCATTCGCGCCGATGACCGCGCCATCGCCAAGATGGACACGGCCTAGAACGACGGCTCCGGCACCAACATCAACGCCGTTGCCCAGAACGGGTGCCGCGTCGAGATCATCTACGGTGCGAATGCCAAATGTACAGTTTTGGCGAATAATGCACCCGTCGCCAATCACGGTGC
>JAYTWA010000181.1:0-7053 GCA_043743675.1 Sphingomonadales bacterium | reverse complement strand
CGACGCCGCACTGGCAGGCAAAGAATTCGACCGCATCATTCACCTCGGCGCGCAAGCCGGGGTTCGTTATTCGCTACAGAACCCCCGCGCCTATGCCCGCGCGAACCTGATGGGCCATCTAAACCTGCTCGAGCTCGCGCGCACCCGCCACGTGCCAATGGTCTATGCGTCATCATCGTCAGTCTATGGCAGCAACACCAAACTGCCGTTCAGTGTCGATGACCGCGTTGATCATCCTGTCTCGCTCTATGCTGCGACCAAAAAAGCCGACGAGTTGATGAGCGAGACCTATGCGCATCTTTATCGCATTCCGCTTACAGGCCTGCGCTTTTTCACGGTTTACGGCCCATGGGGACGGCCCGACATGGCACCGTGGCTGTTCACCAAAGCGATCCTGTCGGGCGAACCGATCAAGGTGTTCAACCACGGCAAAATGCAGCGCGACTTTACGTATATTGACGATATTGTCGCTGGGGTAATCGCCTGCAACGATCACGCTTCTGTGGACGACGGCAGTTCAAAACCCGGCGGTAGCATCGCGCCGCATGCCATATATAACATTGGCAATAACAAGCCCGAAACACTGATGCGCTTCATCGAAATCCTCGAATCCGCGTGTGGTCGCGCGGCGATCAAGGATTTCCAACCCATGCAATCCGGGGATGTCCCCGCCACCTATGCCGACATCGAAGCGATTGCCCGCGACCATGGTTATGCGCCAACAACCTCACTCGAAGAGGGGTTACCCAAATTTGTCAGCTGGTTCCGGTCACACCACGGCGTTTGACGACTTCAACCGATCCGTGTGTTTCTTTCGGAATTTCGCCAGTTTCGGTGCGGCAACCATCTGGCAATAGGGATTGGTCGCCCCTTCGCGTTCGAAATATTCCTGGTGATAATCTTCGGCGACATACCAAGGGGCGTCGGGTTCAATGGTCGTGACAATTGGCTTGGATTGATCCGCCTGCGCACGCACCATCGCCGCCCGTGCCGCCGCTTTCTGTTCTGGTGAATGCGGAAAAATAGCGGATCGATATTGCGTGCCGACATCATTCCCCTGCCGATTCAGCTGCGTCGGATCATGGATTTCGAAAAATATGTCTAGGATTTCATCAAACGTCACAATTGCAGGGTCAAACACAATCCGGATTGCCTCCGCATGACCAGTACTCCCACCGCAAACCGCACGATAGGTCGGGTCAACCACATGTCCGCCGATATAGCCGCTTTCGACGCTCTCGACACCCGCCAGATTGTCGTAAATCGGCTCGACACACCAGAAACATCCGGCGGCCAGCGTTGCAGTTTCCATTGTCATTCAAAATCTCCTGAGACAAACATAAGTGCGATACGCCGAACAACAAGGACCTTCGATTTGGCTCATGCCGTCACGCTCCAGCGCAAAGCATTGTGGCTGATCCTCGAAGCCATGGAACACCGGATCGCCAGCGAAGAAGCGCGTTATCGCGTCACCGATCCTGCCGATGACGAAGCTGGCGATTTCGGCAATGATCTTCATTATCTGAAATCACTGCGCGATGAATTTGCAGAGCTCCGGGATTCAGGGGAAGGCACGGCACAGCACTATCAATGCTGGTCTGATCCTGAGGACAGCTCGATCTCACTGCTGCAATATCCACAAGTCGCCAATCATCGCGCGCTCGGTTCGCTCAGCGACGCGGCGTATCTCCTTTATGAGTTTTCGGCACATACCGGCGAAGAAGCATCGTCAATCCACAATCTGCGTCAGGGCTGGGCACCGTATGTGCCAATGGGTGCTGATGCCCCCTGCCCGACATGCGGCGCGACTTACTACCCGCTTGGCTATGGCGATTGCTGGCGCTGCGGCCATATTGGTTAGGCTGCGAGTTCCTCCGCCGTCAGTTCATAAAGCAATCCCACCCCCGCCGTTGCCGCAGCCGCCTTGCCGAGCGCTTCAGGAACGAGGTGATCGAGATAATAGCGCACGGTGACGCGCTTGGCCTTGTCGAACGCGCTATCGGACGTTGCCGCTTTGCCCTGCCGTGCCATCAACGCGCCGCAAGTCATGACCGAGACCATGTCCAAAAAGGGATAGCTACCCGCCAACCGGTCTTCCATCGAAGCGCCTAGCATATAATCGGCGGCACTTTCGACCGCTTCGGCGAGCTGCAACAGTGCCGCTTCCCCTGCACCATCCGCACGTACTTCGGCGGTCAACGCCTTCAAAGCCGCGCCGCCATCACCCGTCAGCTTACGCCCGACAAGGTCCGCTGCCTGAATACCGTTCGTCCCTTCGTAAATCGGCGCGATACGGATGTCGCGGTAATGCTGCGCCGCGCCGGTTTCCTCGACAAACCCCATGCCACCATGAATTTGGACGCCGAGTGACGCGACTTCGCAGCCGATGTCGGTGCCATAAGCCTTGGCCAGCGGGGTCAGCAGATCGACCCGGGCCTTTGCACCCTCAACGCCAGCGTTCGCACGATCCACATAACCCGCCGCCGAATAGATCAGCGCGCGCGCCGCCTGCGTCAGGGCCTTCATGCGCAACAGCATCCGGCGAACGTCGGGATGCTCAATAATCGCTGATCCGCCCTGAACGCGATCCTTGGCATAATAAACCGCCGCCTGTGTCGCACGCTCGCCAATTTGCACCCCCTGGAGCCCGACATTCAATCGCGCATTGTTCATCATCGTGAACATCGCACGTATGCCCCCCATTTCGGGACCAATCAGCCAGCCCTTGCAATCATCATTGTCGCCATAAGACAGCACACAGGTCGGCGAGGCATTGATACCCAGCTTATGTTCAATCGAAACGCAGCGGACGTCGTTGGCTTCGGTGAAATGACCATCAGGCGCGGGACGAAACTTGGGGACAAGGAACAGCGAAATCCCTTTCGTCCCCGCTGGTGCACCTGGCGTCCGCGCGAGGACGAGATGTACGATATTGTCGGTCAGGTCATGGTCACCAAATGTAATGTAAATTTTGGTGCCTTTAATGCTGTGGCTCCCGTCAGAATTGGGCATCGCAGTCGCGCGCAACGCCCCAACATCCGACCCAGCCTGCGGCTCAGTCAGGTTCATCGTGCCTGTCCATTCGCCGCTAATCAGCTTTGGCAGATACATTGCACGCTGTTCACCCGACCCATGCGTATGGATCGCCTCGATCGCGCCAACTGTCAGCATTGGACACAGGTTGAACGCCATATTTGCGGTGCCAAGGTCTTCCAGAACCACAGTGGCAAGACTGAAAGGCAGCCCCTGCCCGCCAAAAGCCTCCGGCCCGTCAAGCGAACCCCACCCGCCTTCGATGTAAGCGCGATAGGCTGCGCGATACCCCTCGGGCATCGTCACTTTGCCGTCATTCCAGCACGCACCGACCGTATCACCAATCCGGTTGAGCGGCGCAAACTCACCAAGCGCAAAGCCCCCCGCGCCTTCAAGGATCGCGTCGACGATGTCATGATCCACGCCGAGGTCGCTGATCCCCGTGACATGTTCAAGGACAAAGCGTTGTTCAGCAACAGGCGGGGTGTAGGTCATCTTAAGCCCTTGATTTGCGTGGGTCGTAGTGGAGCTATAGCGTAGAGAATCATGAGAATCCATCGCTCCAAATGTCTTGGCGGGACGTTCGGAGATCTCATTTCTCAGCTGTTCGTTTAGGATAGATCGGACGTTAAAAAATCCCATGTTGCTATGCACCATAGCGGCAATTATAAGATCGAAACGAAGTTTTTGAGACTATCCACGATGGCTCCAAGTCCCTTGCTTTCTATTCCCGTGCTATCAAGCGATGCGCACGCGGACGATAATAAGACGGCCCACCATATTACCACACAGATTGAAGCTGCTGAACGTCACTGCAGAGCGCGAAAACGTACGCGCAGGATTATCACCACATCGTTGATTATGAGCGACTTCCTTTCGTTGATCGTAGGTTTTACGTCCGCTAATATTGCGGTTTACGGATTTGAAGACCTGCCGCAAATTGGAACTGTCCTCGCTGCAAGCCTGCCGCTCATACTAATGGTTGGCTTGCACGATGGGGCTTATAGTTCGCGGGTCGGCATTAATGCGCCGAGGAGCATTTACAGGGGCTTGAAGTCGATCCTATTTTTGACCGCAGCTTTGATGCTACTTGCTTTTCTTTTTAAGGTTGGAGCCGAATTTTCGCGTGCGCAATTTATCATTGGTATGCTTTTATCGGCGGGTCTGATGGCTGTGTTCCGCTGGGGCGTTGCAAATTACAACGTTGTTCCTGCATCGCGCGGCTTATTCGCTGATCTACATATTTACGACGGCGGCCATCAACCTAAAGATGGCACCTTATTTATCCTCAATGCTGACCAAGCTGGGCTATTACCAAATCGTAGTGATTCGCAAATGATGAACCGGCTGGGAGTGTTTGCGAAGGGAATGGACAGTGTCGTCGTCCATTGTGCCCCCGATGTCCGTGAAAGCTGGGCACAAGCTCTCAAAACCCTTGATGTGCCTAGCGAGATTGTCATTCCGGAGCTAGATTGCTTGAAGCCATTGGCCATAACAGCACGAGATGGCCATGCTTGCGTTCTACTAAGTGACGGTCGGCTGACATGGGAGCAAGAAGTGCTAAAGCGCCTCTTCGATCTTATGCTCGTCATTCCGATGTTGCCAATATTGCTGCCAATCTTTTTGATTGTGGCTATTGCCATCAAGTTTGACAGCCATGGCCCTGTATTTTTTCGACAAAATCGTATTGGCATCGGAAACCGTTCGTTTCGGATATGGAAATTCCGTTCAATGAAATACAATGATCTGGATGATAAAGCGAGCAAGCTAACCGAACGCAACGACCCCCGCGTTACACGCGTCGGTGCTTTCATACGTAAGACAAGCATTGATGAATTACCTCAATTGCTTAATGTTTTAATCGGCGACATGAGTCTCGTTGGTCCAAGACCACACGCCGAACTCGCCAAAGCGGGTTCGCTCTTGTATTGGGAAGTTGATGAATCTTACTGGGAGCGACATGCTGTCAAGCCTGGTATCACCGGCCTTGCACAAGTTAGGGGTTTCCGAGGTAACACGTTTGTCGAAAACAACTTGCGGGACCGGCTTCAAGCGGACCTCGAATATGTCGCCGAATGGAGCCTCATATTGGATATCAAAATTTTGATCACGACCCTAGCGATGCCGTTCAGCCGGAACGCGTTTTAGGTGGGTAGTGGCGACGCAACCGATTGGATAGAATGCATAGTGTGCACGCTATTCAGTTGACGATGTGAAAGATCACGCTAAATCTACGTTATCATCTAATCAGCGCGACTGGTAACGAATCTAGCATCACCGGGACAAGTTATTTTAGCAATCGGGGTTGTATGGTGCCCTGACCATTCCACAACACTCAAGATTGATCAAAACTTGAACAGCCGCATCCTTTCGAACGCGATCTGGAACGTTGTCAACGGTAGTTCAAGTGCGATTGTAGCCGTTGCCGTACCGCCGCTCCTTACACATCTCTTGACTCCCGAAGCCTTTGGCGCTTGGGCCTTGGCGCTGCAGATCGGTACTTACGTTGGCTTGTTTGGTTTTGGGTTACAGATGGCAGTCGGGCGCTATGTTGCTTATGCAGAGGCACGTGATGATATTGTCCAACGTGACGGCATTGTCAGCACCGCATTCTGGTTTTTGATAGTGGCCAGCGCGGTCGGTTGGCTTGTCATTTGCGGCATCGGATTTTCAATTGAACGCCTGTTGCCTGGCTTATCAGCAGCGCTTGTCAATGAGACGCGCGCTGCCGTAATCCTTGTTGGACTAGCACTCGCCATCAACCTACCCGCCTCGATTTTCGCTGCAGTTTTCATCGGCCAGTACCGATCGGACGTTCCGGCCAAAATTCAAGGCTCGGGGCGTGTGTTATTAGCACTCGGTTTGATCGCTGCCGGCTTTTCGCGCAGTCTTGCCGTGCTGGGACTTGTTTATGCAGTGGTGTCAAGCTTAACTGTTGCTGCTTTGTGGTATGCGTGGCGCACGCGCACACCAACACCGACGCTGGCAAAACACCATATTAGTAGAAAGTACGTTCGTGAGCTGGCCGGTTTTTGTCTCAGCCTGACAATCTGGAATTTTTCAATGACGCTCGTCAGTGGATTAGACCTGTTGATAGTAGGGCGATGGGATTATGCGGCGACTCCGTATTTTGCCGTCAGTGTGACGCTTACCACGCTAGTTGCCGGAACGATCACATCTCTAGCCAATGCACTTGTGCCCGCAGCCGCAAGTCTGCCGGAAGATCCAAGGGGACTAAATCTGCGAAATCTTCTTTCGCAGGGCTCACGGCTTGTCATGGCAGCGTCGATCCTGACAGGTGTGCCGTTAGTTTTCGGGGGTTATGAGTTACTAAACATTTGGCTGGGCGAAGCCTACGCACGGCAAGCAGCGCCAATCTTAGCAGTTCTGGTGAGTGCAACGATGATACGGAATCTGCTAGTTCCCTACGTTACGCTAGCAATTGGCACTGGATACCAGAGAAAAATAACTGCCATCCCGTTGACTGAAGGCGTCGTAAGTATCGCTGCGAGTTTGATGCTCGTCGGATATCATGGTGCATTTGGTGTTGCCGGCGCTAAGCTAATCGGCGGTATAACAGGTATTACTCTTCTAGTTATAAGCCATCCCTTAAATGACCCGTTAGGAAAATGGTCGCGCAAACATTTTTTGTGCGTGTGCGTATTTAAACCTTTACTTGCTATCATCCCGATCATTTTTGTTTACTTTATGACGATTGAAATCATTGATATTATTCCAATAAATAGATTCGTACTGATCGGCTTAATTACAATAACATCTGTTTATTTTATTACTCTGTCTATTGAAGATCGAAAGGCTATATTATCGCTTATAAAGAGAAATTTTTCTTCAAACTCTGCCTCCCAAATACTTTAGGTAGCAAGCAGTGATTTCGGTCGTGCAGGAAGGCGCAACATTCAATGATTAGTTCAATGTTGACGGTCCAACAACCGGCTTGCGATACGGCCAGAGAGGGCGCTTCAGCATGAAGTATCCGTTTTTACAGTTACCACGTTATAT
>JAYTWA010000180.1:0-3870 GCA_043743675.1 Sphingomonadales bacterium | reverse complement strand
GCGGACGCGGCGGGGCGGGGTTCCCGACGGGGATGAAGTGGAGCTTCATGCCCAAGGAGCCAACCGAAGGCCGACCGAACTTTCTCGTCATCAATGCCGATGAGTCCGAGCCGGGCAGTTGCAAGGACCGCGAGATCATTCGCCACGATCCGCACAAGCTGATCGAGGGCGCGCTAATCGCCGGATACGCGATGCGCGCGCGGGCGGCGTATATCTACATCCGTGGCGAATATATTCGTGAAGCCGAAGTGCTGTTCGCCGCCGTGGCGGAGGCTTATGCCAAAGGCTTGATCGGCAAGAATGCTTGCAAATCGGGCTATGATTTCGACGTTTTCGTCCACCGTGGGGCGGGCGCCTATATCTGCGGCGAAGAAACCGCGATGCTCGAAAGCCTCGAAGGTAAAAAGGGTCAGCCACGCCTGAAGCCACCCTTCCCGGCGGGCGCGGGGCTTTATGGCTGTCCGACGACGGTCAACAATGTGGAGAGTATTGCAGTTGTCCCCACGATCCTGCGACGCGGCGCGGCTTGGTTTGCGGGGATCGGCAATCCGGGCAATGTTGGCACGAAGCTGTTCCAGATTTCGGGCCATGTCGAGCGACCCTGCGTGGTCGAGGAAGCGATGAGCATACCGTTCCGCGAGCTGATCGACACGCATTGCGGTGGTATTCGCGGCGGTTGGGACAATCTGCTCGCGGTCATCCCCGGCGGATCGTCGGTGCCGATGGTGCCCGCCGCGCAGATCATGGATGCGCCGATGGACTTCGACGGGCTAAAGGCGGTCGGCTCCGGATTGGGAACCGCTGCGGTTATCGTTATGGACAAATCGACCGATATCGTCCGGGCCATTTCTCGGCTGTCGTACTTCTATAAACATGAAAGTTGTGGCCAATGCACCCCGTGCCGCGAGGGCACCGGATGGATGTGGCGAATGATGGAACGCCTGCGTACCGGCGACGCTGACATCGGCGAAATCGACCTGTTGCAAGAAGTCACCAAACAAGTCGAAGGCCATACGATCTGCGCACTCGGCGACGCGGCGGCATGGCCGATCCAGGGGTTGATCAAACATTTCCGCCCCGAGATTGAACGGCGGATTCACGAGCGCGCAGGCGGCGAAATGCTGGAGGCGGCGGAGTGAGAGCTGGTGCTTTGTTAATTGCGATTGCCCTGTCGTCGTCGGCAACTGCGAAGACGTCCTCGAAAGAGGAGAAGGCAACACGCAAATTAATGCATGACTATGCGCGCTGCGTGGTCAAGGGGCAAGGTGATCGCGCATCAGAGGCGATCATTGCAAATTCGAATAATGCTACGATCAGTAAGCAATACGCTTCGCTGATTGACGATGATTGTCTAACGCGGACCGGTGGGAGCGTGACAATGCGATTTGGCGGTGATCTTTATCGCTATGCTCTTGCCGACGCACTGGTTAGCGCGCGGTTGGCATCAACCAATGATACAAGTTTTTCTGACAGGCTACCACTTGCGCATTTGCCAGCGCCTGATCGTGCAGCGTTTGATGAAGAAATTGTAACGATCAAGAGTAAGCGCAAGCGCGGCGAACTCGAAGAGAGCTTTGCGAAAGGAACCGTCGTGGCATGGCTGTCGCGCTACGGCGAATGCATCGTACGCCACGATCCGGTCAAGGCGCGGTTATGGTTACTGACACCTCCTGATGGTCCAGAAGAGATTAGCAGGATAAATGATTTGCGTCCGGCTTTCTCCGCCTGTTTGGGCAACGGTACTATGACATTCAACCGGGTAACGATGCGCGGTACGGTCGCGATTAATTATTACCGGCTGGCGATGGCGACGCGACTGCCGCAGGTGGGAACGCAATAATGCCTAAACTCACCGTTGATGGCATCGAAGTCGAAGTTCCCGTTGGCGCAACCGTGCTTCAGGCTTGCGAGGCGGCGGGTAAGGAAATTCCGCGGTTTTGCTATCATGAGCGGCTGAGCATCGCGGGGAATTGCCGCATGTGCCTGGTCGAAGTGAAGCCGGGGCCGCCAAAGCCGCAGGCGTCGTGTGCGTTGCCCGCCGCTGATAATCAGGAAATCCGCACCGACAGCGCGATGGTAAAGAAAGCGCGCGAAGGCGTCATGGAGTTTCTGCTCATCAATCACCCGCTCGATTGCCCGATTTGTGATCAGGGCGGCGAATGCGATTTGCAGGACCAGTCGGTCGCCTATGGGCGCGGCGGATCGCGCTATGACGAAAACAAGCGCGCGGTGACCGAGAAATATATGGGGCCGATCGTCAAGACGGTTATGACGCGGTGCATCCAGTGCACGCGCTGCATCCGTTTTGCCGAGGAAGTCGCGGGCGTCGAGGATATCGGCGCCATCGGGCGCGGTGAATCGATGCAGATCACCACCTATCTGGAACATGCAATCCAGTCCGAACTGTCGGGTAATGTCGTCGATCTGTGTCCGGTGGGCGCGCTGACGAGCAAACCCTATGCGTTTGAAGCGCGACCGTGGGAGTTGAAAAAGACGCCGGCGATCGACGTGATGGATGCGGTGGGGACGAACATCCGGCTCGATTCACGCGGGCGGCAAGTGCTGCGCGCGCTGCCCCGGATCAATGAGGATGTGAACGAGGAATGGGCATCGGACAAAACGCGTCATGCGGTCGACGGCCTTGTAAGGAAGCGGCTTGATCAGCCGTTCGTCCGGCAAAATGGCAAATTGCAGCCCGCGACATGGGATGCGGCCTTTGCAGCGATCAAGGCGGTTGATGCGGGGTCGAATGTGGGTGTGGTCGCGGGCGATCTCGTCGATTGCGAAACCATGTATGCGGCAAAGCATCTGGTTCGTTTGATGGGGAGTGATCTGCTCGAAGGGCGACAAACAGGCCTGAAATATGACGTTTCTTCGCTGAGTGCTGTGAATTTCAATACTGGCATTACGAATATAGAGCATGCCGATGTGGTTCTTCTCATTGGAACAAATCTCCGTTGGGAAGCGCCGTTGGTCAACACGCGAATGCGCAAAGCAATCAAGCGTGGCGCAAAGGTATTTGCCATTGGGCCGGAAGTCGATCTCACTTATAAGGTAACGTGGCTTGGAAGCGAGCTTGGAGTCTTGGCGCGCCTGCCAAAGGCGGTGATTGACGCGCTAATCGCCGCTGAACGGCCCGCGATCATCGTCGGCGGTGGTGCGCTGGCGGCTGAGGGTGCTCATGGCGCGGCTCTGGCGATTGCCGAGAAGTTCAAACTGGTCCGTAAGGGCTGGAACGGATTTAATGTGCTGCATATGGCGGCGGCACGTATGGGCGGGTTGATGCTGGGTTACGCGCAGACTGGCGGCATTGCGGCACTGCACGGAACCAAACTGGTGTTTGCGATGGGTGCGGATGAAGTTGACTGGTCGGCATTCAAATCTTCGTTCAAAGTCTATATTGGTCATCATGGTGATAAAGGCGCAGCAACGGCGGATGTTGTATTGCCGGGCGCGAGTTACGCCGAAAAGCCGGGGACTTATGTGAATCTCGAAGGGCGTGTGCAGCGTGGCGAACGCGCCGTGTTTCCGCCGGGCGATGCGCGGGAGGATTGGACGATCCTGCGGGCGTTGTCGCAAGTGCTTGGGCACACGCTGCCGTTCGACACTTATGATGGTTTGCGTGCGGCGATGTTTGCCGAAGTGACTGCGCTCGCGACCGAGGGATTGGCTGATTATGGCTGGAACCCGCCGAAACTATCGAAATCGCCCAAAGCCGAAATGGCAGGGTATCCGATCAAGGATTTCTACCTGACCAACGCAATCTGCCGCGCGTCGCCGACGATGCAGCAATGTTCGGCAGAGATTACGCACGGCGGGTACATGCTGGAGGCGGCGGAATGACCTGGACCGCATGGGCGCAATCCAATC
>JAYTWA010000179.1:0-4110 GCA_043743675.1 Sphingomonadales bacterium | reverse complement strand
CAGACGCATCGCTGGAATCCGAAGATGAAACCATATATCTTTGGCGACCGCAACGGCGTTCACATTCTTGATCTGTCACAGACTGTGCCCTTGATGGCGCGAGCGCTCGACTTTGTTTCGTCCACAGCAGCAGCGGGCGGCAAGGTTTTGTTTGTTGGCACAAAACGCCAGGCACAGGATCCGATTGCTGATGCTGCACGTGCATCGGGCCAGCATTTTGTCAATCACCGCTGGCTGGGCGGTATGCTCACCAACTGGAAAACGATTTCTGGGTCGATCAAGCGTTTCAAAGCGCTTGAGGAACAGCTTTCGGGTGACACCGCGGGTCTCACGAAGAAGGAAGTCCTTCAGCTGACGCGTGAAAAGGACAAGTTCGAGCTTTCGCTCGGTGGTATTCGCGACATGGCCGGTATTCCTGATGTCATGTTTGTAATTGATGCAAATAAGGAAGAGCTGGCCATTAAGGAAGCGAATGTGCTGGGTATTCCAGTTGTCGCGATTCTCGATTCGAACGTCTCGCCTGATGGCATTGCATTTCCGATTCCGGCGAATGACGATGCGGCACGCGCAATTCGGCTTTATTGCGAAGCTATCGGTGCTGCGGCAACGCGCGGTGGTCAATCGGGTGCTTCGGCACGCGGTGTTGACCTTGGCGCTATGGTCGAGCCACCGGTCGAAACGACTTTAGCTGTACTGCCTGTTGTGGAGGAAGTTGCCGTCGCGGTTGAAGAGGTAGCGCCAGTTGCAGAAGTGCCGACGGAAGACGCAGCAACCGCCTGAACCGTCACATAATTATCATGAAGACGGGGCAGGACACGTAATTAGCGTGTCCGCCCCGTCGGCATATCAACCTCAAAAAGGAATTTGGACATGGCCGACATTACAGCCGCCAGCGTCAAGGAACTGCGCGACATTTCGGGCGCGGGCATGATGGATTGCAAGAAAGCGCTGACTGAAACATCGGGTGATATGGAAGCCGCTGTCGATTGGCTGCGCACAAAGGGGTTGGCAACAGCGGCTAAGAAAGCCGGACGCACCGCTTCGGAAGGCCTGGTCGGCGTTGTCGTAAGTGGCAACACAGGCGCCGCCGTCGAAGTGAACAGCGAAACTGATTTCGTCGCGAAGAACGAGCAGTTTCAGGGCTTTGTGCGCGGCGTCACTGAACTTGCGCTAACGCACAACAGCAGCATCGAAGCGCTGGCAGTCGCGCCAATGGGTGATGGAACCGTTCATGACGTACTCGCAGCAAATATCGCCACGATCGGTGAGAACCAGTCTTTGCGCCGTGTTGCTATTGTTTCGGTAAACGAAGGGGCCGTAGTATCGTACGTTCATAACGCAGCCGCGCCGGGTCTTGGCAAAATCGGTGTTCTGGTCGCGCTCGAAGGTAATGCTGATAAAGTAGCTATTGAAGCGCTCGGCAAGCAATTGGCAATGCACATTGCCGCTGCGAGTCCACTGGCGCTGCACGGCGAAGGACTCGACGCAGCACTCGTCGAGCGCGAGCGGGCAATTGCTATGGAAAAGGCAGCTGAAAGCGGTAAGCCTGCTGAGATCATCGGCAAGATGGTCGACGGCGCGATGGCGAAGTTCCGCAAGGAAAACGCGCTGATGTCGCAGCTTTTCGTGATGGACAACAAGACCGTCATTGCGGATGTCGTCGCCGCTGCCGCAAAGGCAGCTGGGGGAAGCATTGCGCTGACGGACTATGTGCGCTTTCAACTTGGCGAGGGCATCGAAAAAGCCGTCAATGATTTTGCCGCCGAAGTTGCAGCGACATCGGGTGTGCCGCAATCCTGAAGGGCACTTTGCCGATAGACTTGGCAACGTCGCGCACGCTGACTAGGGTGCGCGTCGCTCCTGCCCATAATGAAAGTAATGCCGCGCGATGAGCCGCCCTCCCTATAAACGCATCCTCCTGAAATTATCGGGCGAGGCTTTGATGGGCAGCGGTTCGTTCGGCATTGATCCCGACACCGTGGCAAGCATGGCGGGCGAAGTGAAAGCGGCCAAGGACGCCGGTTACGAATTGTGCCTTGTTATTGGCGGTGGCAATATCTTTCGCGGTATGGCGGGTGCGGCAAAGGGTATGGACCGTGCGCAAGCTGATTATATGGGTATGCTCGCGACCGTTATGAATGCGCTCGCAATGCAGAATGCACTGGAACAGCAGGGTGTTCATACGCGTGTGCAATCGGCGATTCAGATGGATGCAGTATGCGAGCCGGTTATCCGCCGTCGCGCCGAGCGGCATTTGCAAAAGGGGCGGGTCGTGATTTTTGCAGCAGGCGTCGGCAGCCCTTATTTCACAACTGATTCAGGAGCGGCATTGCGCGCCGCCGAAATGAAATGTGATGCCTTGTTTAAGGGCACGTCGGTTGACGGCGTTTATGATGCGGACCCCAAGAAAAAAGCGTCTGCAAAGCGTTATGACCGAGTTTCTTATGGCCAAGTTCTCGCAGATGATCTGAAAGTAATGGATGCGTCCGCTGTGGCTTTGTGCCGCGATAATAATATTCCGATTGTCGTTTTCAACATCCGCGAGCCGGGCAATCTTGCCAAGGTTCTGAGTGGAAAAGGTGTCGCGACAATCGTTGGAAATGAGGAAATCTAACTATGCCAGCTTATGATAAAGCCGACCTTGAGCGCCGCATGCATGGCGCGGTTGAATCGCTGAAAGGTGATCTGTCCGGCCTGCGGACTGGGCGTGCATCGGTAAACCTGCTCGAACCGGTCACAGTTGAAGTGTACGGCGCACATATGCCTCTCACACAAGTGGCGACCGTTTCGGCACCCGAACCGCGTATGTTATCTGTCCAAGTGTGGGACAAAGGCAACGTCGGCCCGGTCGATAAGGCGATCCGTTCAGCGGGATTGGGCCTCAACCCTATTGTCGATGGCACGACGATCCGCTTGCCGATTCCAGATCTGACCGAGGAGCGCCGCAAGGAACTTGCCAAGCTGGCGGGGCAATATGCCGAGAAGGCACGTATTGCTGCGCGAAATGTTCGCCGTGATGGCATGGATGCGCTCAAGATCGATGAGAAAAAGGGCGAGATTAGTGAGGACGATCGCAAGCGCCGCGAGACCGAAGTGCAGAAGCTGACCGACAGCACGATTGCCGAACTCGATGCCGCGGCATCGGCAAAGGAAAAGGAAATTCTGGGCAAGTGAGCATGGCTCCGGCCCGCGAACAACTCGTGTCCGGATCGCCCGCTCTGGTGCCGCGTCATGTCGCCATTATCATGGATGGCAATGGCCGCTGGGCTAAAAAGCGAATGCTGCCCCGCCTGGCCGGGCACAAAAAGGGTATTGAGGCTGTGCGAGCCGTATCCAGGGCAGCGCGCAGCATGGGTATCGATGTGCTGACGCTTTACGCATTTTCCTCAGAAAACTGGCGACGACCGGCGGAGGAAGTCAGCGACCTGATGGGGTTGCTCAAGCATTTTATAAAAACCGACCTTGACGAATTGACCAGCGAAAATGTTCGGCTGCGCGTGATCGGTGATTATCGCGTGTTCACGCCTGATCTGGTCGAATTGATCGACGGCGCGCTGGCGAAGACTGAGGGGAACACGGGCTCTACGCTGGTAATTGCGCTAAATTACGGATCGCAGGACGAAATTGTCCGCGCCATACGGCGATTGGTCGCCGACGACCCCGCTACGATTGATGCGGGTAAGGTTCAGGCGGCGCTTGATACCGGCGATCTGCCGCCGGTTGATCTGCTGATTCGAACGTCGGGTGAAGTGCGGCTTTCGAATTTCATGCTTTGGCAGGCAGCTTATGCAGAACTGCTTTTCGTCGACACGCTGTGGCCTGATTTCGGGAAGGCTGAGTTGGCGAATGCAATTGTTGCATACGGGCTGCGCGAGCGGAGGTTTGGCGGGCTTTGAACAGTGATTTACCGGTGCGTATGCTTTCCGCTGTCATAATGGTCGCAGTCGCTGGAACAGCATTGTGGCTGGGTGGCTGGGTTTTCGCTGGCGTTATTGTGGTTGTTGGTGCGATTGCGTTTTGCGAATGGGCGATGCTGGGTCTTCGACTGACATCTTCACAGATTGCGAAGATTATTATCATACTCCTTGGCGCGATCTACATTGGCTTCGC
>JAYTWA010000178.1:0-2114 GCA_043743675.1 Sphingomonadales bacterium | reverse complement strand
CGCGTTCGCAATTCATCGACATTGGCATTCTCGGCGAACGAGACGCGGACCATCTGTCCGCCGACAAAATCAACACCAAAATTAAACCCACGCACCGCAACCAGCGCAATCGATATAGCAATCAACGCGAGCGACAGGCCCATCGCCCAGAAACGCCACTTCAAAAAATGGACGTTGGTATTGTCGGGAACGAGTTTGAGCGGACCCATATCAGATCACCAATTCTTTGGGGCGGACGCGGCGCAGATAATCAGCAACCATCAATCGCGTCAGCGTGACGCCGGTAAACACTGATGTGATGATGCCGATCGTCAGCACAACGGCAAAGCCGCGAATCGGACCGCTGCCGAAGTAAAACATAATGGCCGCTGAAATAACGTTGGTGATGTTCGCATCGAAAATCGCGCGGCTGGCTTCCTTGAAGCCAAATTCGACCGCCGCCAGCGTCACACGTCCGCGCCGCACTTCTTCACGAATGCGCTCGAAAATCAGCACATTTGCATCGACTGCCGCACCAACAGTCAACACGAAACCGGCAATCCCGGGCAGTGTCAGTGTCGCATTGAAAATCGACATGATGCCAAGGATCAGCAGCGCATTCACGACCAGCGCAATCGCGGTATAAATTCCGAACCGGAAATAGGTCAGGATCATAAAGGCGACCAGCGCAATGGTTGCCACAATCCCGGCAAGCACACCCTTCTTGATCGAATCAGCCCCGAGATCGGGACCGACCGTGCGTTCCTCCACGACTTTCAACGCCACCGGCAATTTGCCCGAACGCAATGATATTGCGAGTTGTTGCGCAGTTTCGGTCGTAAAGTTCCCTGAAATCTGAGCCTGTCCGCCAAGGATGGGTTCGTTGATATTGGGCGCGGACAGGACGACCCCGTCCAATATCATGGCGAACGGTTTGCCGGTATTTTCCTGCGTTATCCGCGCGAACTTGCGCCCGCCCTGCCCGTCAAAACGGATGTTAACGATGGCCGCGTTGGATTGCTGGTCATTGCCCGGTTGCGCATCGATCAGCTCGTCGCCTGACACCATCACGCGACGCTGAACAGCAATCACAGGGGGACCGGCGGGATTGCCCGGATAGGGCAAAATCTGACTGCCCGGCGGGGCGCGGCCCTGTGCAACCTGTGCGGGGTCAGCGGTCAGATCGACCAGCTTGAATTCCAGCTTTGCCGTCTTGCCGAGCAGCGTTTTAAGTCCTTCAGGATCCTGCAATCCCGGAACCTGCACAAGGATGCGGTTCGACCCCTGACGGATGACCGTCACTTCGCTTGTACCGTTCGGGTCAATGCGCTTGGCGACGACCTCACGCGCGGTATCGAGCGCGTCGTCAATTGCCTTGTCGAGCCCCGCCTTGGTCGGCGTCAGGACAAGCCGGGTTGAATCAACGACGGCGACATTCCAGTCTCGCTGCCCGCCGATACCAACGGGATTGCTCTGCTTGCGCGCGATCTCGACCGCGGCATCCAGTTGCGACACATCGCGCACAAAAAAGCTCAACGCACCATCCGTCGTCGACATATCGCCGATTTCGATGCGCGGCTTGGCACGGCGGAATTCGGTGCGGAGCACTTCTTCCATCGTTTCGACTTTTTGCTTGGCAACGTCGGACGTCTCGGCTTCGAGCAACAAATGGCTGCCGCCTTGCAGATCGAGACCGTAGTTAAAGCGTGCTTTCGGCACAAACGAAGGCCAGCTCGCAACCGTCGCCTTGGGCAGAAAATTCGGCACGGCAAAGGCCAGTCCGACCAGCAAGGTGATCAGGACGCTCCAAATTTTCCAGCGCGGGAAATCAAGCTGCATGGATTAATCGTTCGCCGGTTTTGCGCTGCCTAGCGGGATCACATCGCTCAGCGTGCCCTTAATCGCTTTCACTTTGACGCCGCTCGCGATTTCGATTTCGACTTGTTCGTCATCGACGCGCGTTACTTTGCCGACGAGCCCGCCGCCAGTAACCACGCTATCGCCCTTTTTTACGGCAGCGATCTTTTCCTTATGTTTTTTCATCGCCGTCTGTTGCGGGCGGATCATCAGGAAATAGAAAATGACGAAGATGGCCAGCAACGGCACCATCTGGACAATGAAGGCTGTGCTACTGC
>JAYTWA010000177.1:0-1936 GCA_043743675.1 Sphingomonadales bacterium | reverse complement strand
GGGATCACTGCCGCCAAGCGTCACTGTAATGTCGCGCCCTGTGCCGCCTGGGCCGCCTTGTGATTGCGATTCGAACGTGACTCGGGCGTCAGCGATTTTATTCAGTCGCGGTGCCCAGCTGCGCTGAAACTCCACACTGGTCATTGTCCGGTCTTTCCTGAGTGTCAGGAAGATGTTGGCATTACCGACGTTAATCCGTGAAAATGCTGAACTGACTTCGGGTGCCTGCGCCAGCATATCGCGAACCTGATCCGTCACGGCCTCGGTCCGCTGTAACGTTGTGCCAGGCGTCATAAAAATACGGACACGGCTGAAATCATTGTTCCGGGCAGGCTGGAACGTCATCGGAATACCCGCGAAGGAAAGGATCGTCAGGGCAAACGCAAGTCCACCCAACCCCACAGTCCACAGCCGGTGATCAACGCGGTGCGCCCATAGCCGCGACCAGAGCGACTTTCCGCGCCGCGCCGCAACGCCACTCGAATCCATCGTCCAGGTTAGCGCTTTCATATACACATCCATCAGCGGCCCTTCGCCATGGGTGGCGTGCCCTTTCGACTTCAGGAAATAGGCCGCAAGCATTGGCGTGATCAGGCGCGCAACAGCAAGGCTGACGAGAACAGCGGCCACAACTGTCAACCCGAAGTTCTTGAAAAACTGTCCCGAAACACCCGGCATCAGACCCACCGGAAGGAACACAGCGACAATCGCCATTGTTGTCGCGAGCACGGCAAGACCAATCTCGTCGGCGGCATCAATTGACGCCTGATAGGGCGTCTTGCCCATCCGCATATGGCGCATGATATTTTCGATTTCGACAATGGCGTCGTCAACCAGCACTCCCGCAACCAAGCTAAGCGCCAGAAGCGAAAGGAAGTTGAGCGTAAAGCCCATCAAGTCCATGAACCAGAACGCCGGAATAGCCGAAAGCGGGATAGCAATCGCAGAAATAAACGTTGCCCGCCAATCACGCAGGAACAGCCAGACGACAAGAACCGCAAGGATCGCGCCTTCGATCATCGCATGGATAGCCGATTTATATTGGTCCATCGTGTCATTCACGCTGGTGAACAGCTCAGTATAAGTAACTTTCGGATTCGATTTTTTCAGCGCATCGAGTTCTTTGTTTGTCGCTTTATAAACATCGACATCCGACGCACCTTTTGATCGCTCAAGCGAAAAGCTCAGAACCTGACGGCCATTCATTTTTGCGAGTGTGCGCTGTTCGGCATAGCTGTCGCGGACGTCGGCGATGTCAGAAAGTTTGATCGTCCGGCCACCGCCCGCAGATAAGTTCATCTGCGACAGAGCAAAGGCATTATTGGCATTGCCGAGGACGCGGACGGATTGTTCAGATCCAGCGATTTCGGCACGGCCCCCTGCCGCATTCAAATTTATCGAACGCAGCTGCGCATTCACTTGTGACGCCGTTACGCCTTGTGCCTGAAGTTTGGCGGGATCGAGGACAACACGAATTTCACGATTCACACCACCGCTGCGCGAAACGCTCGCTACGCCCGGTATCGAACGTAGTTTTTTTGCAACCGTATTGTCGATGAACCAACTGAGCTCTTCGAGTGTCATGTCACGCGCTTCGGCCGAGAAGATTGCAATTTCACCGCCCTGAATATCGACGCGGTTCACTTGCGGTTCCAAAATACCGTCGGGCAAATCGCTGCGGATATTTGATACGGCGTCGCGGACATCGTTGACGGCACGATCCGTCGGCGTGCCGATCGCAAACTGGACAAACGTGCTCGAGTTACCTTCGCGGATGGTTGAATTGATTTCATCCACACCGTTGACACCGCGGACAGCCGCTTCAACCTTTTGCGCAACCTGCGTTTCCATTTCGCTTGGTGCGGCGCCCGGCTGGGTAATCGTCACCATTGCGGCGGGAAAATCAATATCAGGGCTATCGTTGATACTCATCCGT
>JAYTWA010000176.1:0-9687 GCA_043743675.1 Sphingomonadales bacterium | reverse complement strand
GAGGCGCAATTTGGCCAAACGATACCAGGGAAATAGCTCGCCAGGATCTTGTTTGCGCGCGGGGGCAATATCTGAATGGCCAACGACATTACCGCGCGTGATGCCATGGCGCTTCACAATGTCGCTGACGAGCGGGATCAGCGCATCAATCTGCGCCTCCGGGAAAGGGCGATAGCCAAGCTCGTGCCCCGGATTGACGATCTCGATACCAATGCTGCACGAATTGAGGTTATCAATGCCGCGCCAGTGCGATCTGCCAGCATGCCAGGCGCGCTTGTCTTCGGCGACCATGCGGACGACCTGACCATCTTCGGCGACGAGATAATGGCAGGAGACTTTGGCCACCGGATCGCTCAACCGCGCAATTGCCGATGCTGCATCGGCCATGCCGGTATAATGCAGGACAAGGATCGACACGGGCATCGTCCGTTCGTCGAAATTGGGCGATGGCGTTTCGATCATTGGAGCAATCATAACGGGCGCGTGCCGCATGGCAATGCGGCGTCAGGCGACTTTGCGTTCTGCTACTTTGCATTCTGGGACTTTGCGTTCTGGGCGCGGCACAGCGACCGGCACCCGGTAAAGACCGCGCAAATCGGGGTCGGCGGCAAAGCGCGTTGTTTGACCAATCACTGTCTCTCCCGCGCCAAGCATCAGCACACCATCAGGCGCGAGCGCCTCGTGCAGCCGTTCGAATACCGCACGGCGCACCGGTGGAGCAAAATACATCAGGACATTGCGGCACAGGATCACGTCATATTGCCCCGGCGGCGGCGTAATAAGACTGTGCGTTGCAAAACGGATCATCCGCCGCAGCCGGTTGTCGATCACCCAGTCCTCACCCTGCTGTTCAAACCAGCGCAGCATCGTCCGCACGGGCAGCCCGCGCTGAATTTCAAATTGTGAATAGCGCCCGCGCCGCGCCCGCGTGACAGCAGCTTCGCTGACGTCGGTTGCAGATATATCGAGTGCCCACCCTGCCCAGCGCGCTTCGGATTCAAGCAGCTGCATCGCAATTGAATATGGTTCCTGACCTGTTGAACATCCCGCCGACCAAATCCGCAGCCGTTTATTATCGCGCCGCCCCATGCGCAGCCGGTCAAACGCTGCGCTGTTCAGCAAATCAAAAACACCGGGATCACGGAAAAAGGAGGTCTCGTTATTCAGCAGCGCCTCGACCACTTGTGTTGCCAGCGCGTCCTCATTGCCGCTGACCAGTTTGGCGACCAGCGCATCAACACCGTCGAGTCCAAGCGAACGTGCAACGGGTTTAAGTGCTGTCTCGATCCGCCATTGCCGACCCGCAACAAGCTGTTGCCCGGTTCGCGCTTCGAGCAGCCCGCCGAGGACGCGGAGCGCAGCATTTTGGGTTGCGGTCATCGCTCCACCCCGCGCTGCGCCACATATGCTGCAAGACTTGCAGGAGCAGCAATCAAACTCGCCAATCCCGCTCGCGCCACCGTGCCGGGCATTCCCCATACGGCCGATGATAAGGCGTCCTGCGCAATAATGGTCCCGCCCGCTTCGGCAATCGCGCCTGCCCCGATTTCACCGTCACGGCCCATTCCAGTCAGAACAACGCCAAGCGCCCCATCGCCATAAACCTCCGCCTGCGCCGCAAACATCGGATCAACCGACGGGCAGCATCGTGACGCGGCCGCGTGGTCAAGCAAGGCCACGCAAACCTTGCGACCGCGCCTCGTTAGTCCAAGGTGCCTGTCGCCCGGTGCCACCAATATGTCACCGCGTTTGACCGTCTCTCCCTCGCTGGCGATGTATGCCGACCGTCCCGAAAGCGCACTGAGTTGATCCGCAAAGAATGACATGAACACTGGTGGCAAATGCTGCGTGACCAGGATTGGCGCGTCGAACGAACGCGGCAATGCTGCAAAGAATGCTGCAAGCGCATGAAGCCCGCCGGTTGATGCGCCAATCGCCAGGCAGGCAATTGGTGTTTCGGCAACCTTACGCAGTAATTGTGGCTCGCGGCTTTCGGTAAATGCTGCAGGTCTGGCCTTGCCGAGGCGCAGCATTTTGTCGATCAGGACATCGCCGAATTGCCGTCCCAAGGCACCCATTTCGGGCTTGGCTAGCGTGTCAGCGGCACCCAGCGCCAGCGCCTGAATTGTCTCACGCGCGCCATTGCCCGCGAGCGTTGAAACCACCAATATACGCGCGCCACAGCACGCCTCGATCAATTCGGGCAGCGCTGCTAGCCCATCGAGGCCGGGCATCTGAATATCAAGGAGTATAATATCGACTTTATTGCTGCCGAGCCAGTCAATCGCCCGCCGTGCGCCGTCGAGCGCTGCAACAATGTCAAACTCGGGCGCTTCAGATATTGTTCGTGATAATGACGCCCGTGCGACGGCTGAATCATCGACGATCAAAACCCGGATTGGCGTGGGTGCCACGACCGTGGTTCGTATTTGTGAAGATGTGACCGACATTGCGCGCGCCCTTAAGCGACGCCGACGATCTGGAGTTTGCTGGCAAGTGTCTCACGGTCGAACGGCTTCATAATATATTCGTCAGCACCGGCATCAAGTGCCGCGCGAATATGTGCCGCCCCGTTTTCAGTCGTGCAGAAAACAATCTTGGGCTTGGCACCACCGCGCTCCGTGAGCGCGCGCAGGAATTCCATCCCGCTCATCACCGGCATGTTCCAGTCGAGCAATACGACGTCAGGCAGCGAAACTGCGCACGCATCAAGCGCAATCTTGCCGTCTTCAGCTTCAGATACGTCAAAATCGAGCGCTTCCAATATATGCCGCGCGACTTTGCGGATAACCTTTGAATCGTCTACAATCAGGCAAGTTCTCGACATGATACGCGACACCTTCTGGCCAGTTGGCCTTTATTGCTTTGATAGATTAAATTTATGTGTTCCCGGTTAACGGCTCATGCCGCCTCCGCCAGTGGTCCCGCAATCAAGCGCGACGGATCGATCAGCACAGCAAAACCATGCAGCGTATCGACTGTGCCCATCGCAACACCTGCCCAGTTGTCGCTGATACTGGCCTCGAACGGCATGACCGGCCCAGTGGGTGTCACGACTTCGGCAATATGATCAACACGCAGCGCATATTGATGCCCGCCCGCTTCAATGATGATGGCGCGGTTGCCCGTTGCCTTGGCCCGCAAGCCAACCGCTGCGGCCGCATCAATAACGGTCAAAACGCGACTCCGCACAGCCGCAATGCCAATGACATGTTCGGCGGCCAGTGGCACAGGCACGACCTGCCACAAATCGACAACCGACTCGATCTGCGCGGCATCTATGGCGACTTGCTCGCCGCCGATTTTTGCAATCAATACCAGCGACGTCATGCGCTTTGCCTCCGCTTAACGGGCTTAATCTGCGCGCGGGGCCACGCCATCAACATGACAGGCTTGGCATCGATCAGGACAAATCCCTCGACGATCCCGTCACCCACCGGTGATATTGCCGGGATGGATGCCAGGTCGATAACTTCTGCCACAGCATAACCAACCTCGCCAGTCAGACGCAGCACTGCAACACGGCCCGCGACTGGCAGTGCCCCGTCGACGATAACCGGCATCAGCGCCCCAGAAATCGTCACATAACTAAGCGCGCCATGCGTCACGAAGTCCGCCGCATCAACATCGTCGATATGCGCGACATCCATGGTCCGGATCGCACGGCGTTTCCCGTCGAGACCATCGAACAGCAGCAGCGATTCCTGCGCTGTGTCCGCCACCGCAATGTCTGCACCAGCGACATGACGACGCTCGACTTCTATACCGGCGCGCGCCGCAATCCCGGCGGGATCGATAACAAGGATCGGAATGCCATTGTCGGGCAATGTCTGGCCCGCATAGGTGCCCAGCGCGGCAACATGAGGCGCCGTTGGCCGGACCACCAATTCTTCATGATCACGCACGCGCGCTACGCCCAGGGCAAAGCGATTGCCGCCGGGCGGATCAACAATAACAAGATGCGACAACGGCTCGTCACGAATACCGAGCATCGCGGCGAGTGACACAACCGATAGCATACGTCCGCGCACAACCGCGACATGCCCGCCGCCAACGGACTCGACACGCACCGTAGGCGACGCCACCGAAACAATCTCGTCAATGGCAGCACGCGGGACAGCAAAAACCTGTCCGCCCGATTCAGCCAGCAGCGCATTCATGATGCTTAGCGTCAGTGGTGCCCGCAGCGTAATCGCGAGCCCCTGCCCCGGTCGGTTATCGAGTGTGATTGCCCCCCCCAACCGCTCCACATTGGCACGCACGACATCCATCCCAACGCCGCGCCCAGAAATGTCGGTAATCTGATCCGCAGTTGATAAACCGGCAGCAAAAATAAGGTTGAGCGCAGCTTCGGGTGACAATGTGGCAGCTTTAGAAGATGATAATATGCCGGCAGCCACTGCCTTTTGAACCAGCCGTGCCACATCAATCCCGCGCCCGTCGTCGGCGACTGTAATCGACACCTGATTGCCCGATTGTCGCGCAATGACAGTCAATGTGCCGCTTGCGTTCTTGCCTGCCGCTTCGCGGTCTGCCGACGCTTCGATCCCGTGATCAATGGCGTTTCGCACAATATGCATCAGCGGATCACGGATCGCCTCGACCATCTCGCGGTCGATTTCAACGTCGCTTCCCTCGATCCGCAACTGAACGGTCTTGCCAACCGCACTCGACGTATCGCGCACCAGCCGGGGGAGCAGTGCGAAAAGGCGGTCAATTGGTTGCATCCGCGTTCGTGCAATTGTTTCGCGGACATCGGCAATTGCCGAAGAAACGCGTTCGAATGCCCCGGTCAATCGCGTGTCCGCATCATGATCCCGAAGCTGACGCGCCAGTTCATTGCGCGCAAGCACAAGATCGGACACCTGCATCATGGCCATTTCCAGGACATCCACCGAAATTCGGACGTTGCGGACCGGCGGGGCAATTGTTGTTACTGCTTTGGCAATAACGTCGGTTGGCGCATCAATTGTGGCTATCAGCGCGGTATCACTTGCCGGATCAGGCACATCGGCGTTCGAGTCTAAGGCTTCGCTCAGCACCGCAATGCGGTCGATAATCGCCAGCATCGCACCGATCAGATGCGGCTCGGCTTTCCGCGACCCTGCGCGCACCTCACCCAGTGCTGTCTCGGCGGCATGAGCCAGCGCCCCAATACGCGGTAAATCGAGAAAGCCACAGCTGCCCTTGACGGTGTGGACAAAGCGAAAAATCTCGTCGAGCCGCGCGGCATCACCGGGATGCGCTTCCCACCCGACCAAAGCCTCGCCGATATGCGCCAGCGTTTCGCGCGTTTCCGCCACAAATTCACCGGTCAATTCGTCCACAATAAGCCCCTTGGGTTTCGCGACCTTCCATGGCGCATCAATGGTTAAGAGGGGGTTAGGGCGGTTTTCCAGTCAGCCAACAAAGCGTCAAATCTAAACGATTCGTTTATGGTGCGCCGTTCTGTGACTCGCTAATTCTTCCGTCATAGGAGATTACTATGACCGTATCTGCAGCCAGTAATTTGCATTCATCGTCGCACAGCGCCTCAACAAATACATCGTCTTCGAATACGGCTTCATTTGGCGCGAACCATTCGGGCGCATCACACACGCACCATATGACGGGCCTCGACCGCTATCGTGCGTCGCCCGCGTCAACAGAACGCAGCCTGACACCAGTTCAGCAAGGCGAAGCAGCGCGTGCAGCCGATGCCGCATCGACAACTGCAAAAGCAGCGGGCAAAGGCGCGGCAGCTGGTGCAGCCACAACCCCTGCAGCACCGCAGCCAATCCGTGTTGGATCAACAGTGGTTACTCGCGCTGATGGCGTACGTGTGACCACTGTCTATCTTGAAGTAAAAGCGAATTTCCGTGTTGATGGCGGCACTTTGCCGACAGGGCAGACGGCCACAACCCAGGCACGGACAATCGAGCGGGCAATCGAACGTGA
The DNA here is from genome assembly GCA_043743675.1 of Sphingomonadales bacterium. Lineage (GTDB taxonomy): Bacteria > Pseudomonadota > Alphaproteobacteria > Sphingomonadales > Sphingomonadaceae > Sphingomonas_O. The sequence goes on along the minus strand of JAYTWA010000176.1, from coordinate 3,750 downwards.
CTTCACCAAAACATATAATAATCCAGATGGCAGCATCACACGTTATATTACCAACGTGAACATGACAGTCGGTAAAGCGGACGACGCCGCGCGGTCGCAACTGGTTTATGTGGCGCAAGGTGATTCGCGCATTGGTAGCGCACTCGGCATGGCCCCAGGATTTGAAAAGGGAAATACGGCTTACATCGGTGATCACGCCGGTGGGCGCACGGCACCGCACGAATTCGGGCATCTCCTTGGCCTTCGCCATACAGCACAGGTCAGCCTTGGATGTGCCACCGCGCCAGGAATTAAAGTTGATAATCTTATGAGTCAGACGGGGTGTTCGCCAACATCGCAACAAATCGAACGGTCGCAATTACAGCAGATATTCAAGACGCCCGAATTCCGGTAACAATAGTCGATGTTTGTTCGACTCACAGCGCCGTTCGCTATGATATTAACCACATCGTGCGCAGCCGCTGCGCCCCCCAAGGAGGCAAAGCCGGTGCAAATCCAGTTCGCCTTTTTTCATTTCAAAAATGACCGAGTCCGTGTCAGCGTAAATGGGAAAATCGCTTTTAACCGCGCGGTGACCGTTGCAACTGATAATGCGCGATACGGCCTTGCCGCCGTCGCACAGATCGAGCTTCCGCCCTGTGCCGACATCGTCGTAACAACAAAACGCCAAAAAATTGCACAGCGCCTGTGTCTTACCGCAGCAACCAAGAGCGTTGTCATTGACGGCGGCCCACCTTTAACAATTGCGACGAAGGACCAATTTCAAGGGGACGATTAAGCCGGTTTTATTGCTCTATCCCCGCTTCAATGTCGCCCCGAACAGCAGCACCGTGGGATCAGGCGCGATCACTTGTGAATGCCCACCGGTTTCGGTCGCAAGCAGATGCACCAGCCAAGCCGCCGCCGCACGTGGCGTCAGGCTGTTTTCGGCGGCTTCGCCGTTCAGGGCGGTGCGGAGTTCAGCATCGAGAACCAAGCGTTGCCCTTCGGCACGCACCACGATTTCGGTTGTCCCGTCCTTAACCTCTGCCCCGACATCGAGCAGCCCACCGCGCACAAGGGAGTCGCCCGCCATCAGCACAAGATTAAGCAAGACCTTAATTGCGGTTTTGGAGAGTGTCGCTTCCTCGACCAGCCACCCGATTTGAATGCGGGCATTGTCGCCCAGCAGACCTTCGATAGCGGCTTTTGCCTCTCGCGCATCGACCATATCGCCGAACCCACCGGCGGCACCAAAAGCGAGACGGAAGAATTTCAATTTATTCGCCGATGCCCGCGCGCTTTCGCTCAAAAGCTCGAGACAGCGGACGCGCATTTCGGGATCGGTCTCATCAGCGAGCAGCTCAAGGCCATTGTTCATTGCCCCGACGGGGCTCAATAAATCATGGCACAGCCGCGAACACAGCAAGCTGGCAAAATCGACCGCGTTGACCGTCATGATAAATCCCCGTGTTGCGGCTCCTTTGCCCAATGGTGTCCAACGGGTCAATATTTTCTGCCGTTTCAGCCTTCTAGCGCACAATGATACTTATTTATTGCGAATGCATCTCATTAGTGTTTTAAGGATGTCACGGAGGATGACATGACCGAATCAGCGACACTTGAAGCCTTGATCCCGCACCGCGCGCCAACGGATAAAGTCGCGCGTACAATGCTGGTTGCGATCCGCCGATTGGCAGCCGGTGGATTAAAAGATGCTCACGCGACCAACATCCTGATGGGTGATTTCGGCATGGCCTATCGCCGGCCACTGATGTTCCTTCGTGTTTTGATGGGCGAGGTGTCGCGTATCGCCGAGCGCCAGATTCCGATTGCCCCCTGTTGCTGCCCGCGCATGACGGAAGGTGAAGCTGCATTTCTGATGGTTATCAGTTGCGCACGCGACCAGCCGGAACGCGCGCGCGCCGCCATTGCCCGCATGGCTGGCACGCTTGACTGCCTGCCTGCCCTGTCGGTTGCCCAAGCCCTCGCCGATGCACTCGACGATATTGGACATCCTTTTAATTTGTCGCAAAATAGCGACACTTTACTATGACTTTCGAGTGACTTTTCGGCGTGAGGCGAATACGGATGTCAAACAATGCCTGACCCGTTTCCCGTGCCCGACGACCTTGACGCTATCCTCGCCGACATCTGGACTCGCTGGGGGCGCGGTGCCGCTGACCGTCGCTCACCCTTTCACACGCCAGTCATTGGTTCCATTAGCGGCAACGGCATGCCTGAGCAGCGTGTCATGGTCTTGCGCAAGGCGGATCGCACGACAGGGACATTACGTTTTCACACGGACCGGCGCTCGGCCAAGGCGGGGCAGATCAACGCCAGCAGCGTGGTCGGTATCATCGGTTATGATCCGGGTGCTAAGATACAGCTTCGCGCCAGCGGTGACACAGATGTCGTCCATAGCGGAAGTCTTGCCGACGAAGCCTGGGCTGCGACATCGGCCAGCGGGCGGCGCAGCTATTTGACCACGCTCGCGCCGGGTTCGATCAGCGATGTGGCGACTTCGGGATTGCCTATCGCGTTTGAACAGGGCGTGCCGACATTGCTCGAAAGCGAAGCGGGACGTGCCAATTTCTCCATAGTGCCGGTCACGCTCAACCGCGTCGAATGGCTTCACCTTGCCGCTACGGGGCATCGTCGTGCGGCATTCACCCGCAACGTCGATGGCTGGACGGGCGAATGGCTGATCCCGTGAGTGATGTCACGGTCTGGTATGACGGCGCGTGCCCGCTGTGTATCCGCGAGATTGCCCTGATGCGGCGGCTCGACAAGCGGCAGGCGATCCATTTCGTTGACGTCGCCCCCGCCGATACCGCCTGCCCCATCGACCGTCAGCTGTTGCTCGACCGCTTTCACGCGCAGGAAGTGAGTGGTCCCATTGTCAGCGGTGCCGCTGCCTTTGCGGCGATGTGGCGTGTCATCCCATTGCTGAGACCGCTTGGTATCGTTGCTAAAAACGCGACAGTGCTTGGCATCCTCGAATGGCTTTATATCCGCTTTCTGAAAATCCGCCCGAAACTTCAGCGATTGGCGGGCGCCTGAGCATTGGCCAACGCTTTATCGACGAGCCCCCGGCGTGACAGGATCCAGAACAGCAATATCCCCGGTACCGCAGCCACCGTCGTCATAATGTAAAAGTTCGGATAACCCATCCCGTCGATCAGCCGCCCGGCGAGCGAACCGGTCAGGAAGCGGCCCAAAATCGCCGCTGCTGCCGATAACATGGCGAATTGCGTCGCCGTGAATTGCAAATTGCAGACCGCCGACAGAAACGCGACAATCGCGACGCCACCGACGCCACTGGAAAAACTTTCAAAGCCCATGGTGAACGCCATCATCGGCACGGATCGATCCATCGACGCGAGCACGGCAAAGCTGAGATTGGAAATGCCCATCAGGAACAAGCTGACCAAAACCGCCTTTTTCATGCCGAAGCGCGCATAGATGATGCCGCCCACAAAAATGCCGACCATCAGCGCGAAAAAGCCGACCCAGACGTCAGCGAACAGGATTTCCTCCTTCGAAAACCCCATTGTCACAAACAAGTCGCGGACCATGAGATTGGCCATTGTGTCACCAATTTTGTGGACAAGCACAAAAATGAAGATCAGCCACGCCCCTTCGCGACGGAAAAATTCGACCATCGGCCCCATGACATTGCGCTTTTCAAGGCTCGCCGGGGATTCGCCGTAGGTATTCGTGCCAATATGCCCAGGTTTAAACGCAAGATAAGCGATGAGGACAAGTGCC
>JAYTWA010000175.1:0-7482 GCA_043743675.1 Sphingomonadales bacterium | reverse complement strand
GCGATCAAATTGTCGGTCGATGCCAACTATATGTTTACGGCGGAACAGACCGTCAGCAATACCGGCACAGCGCCTATCAACGCGCGCACTTACGCCTATATCAGCCGTGATGGCATGTCGAAGGATCCTGACACATGGACCGCGCATGTTGGCCCGATTGGCGCGTTTAACGGCAAAGTCGATTATGGCGTCAACTACAAAGACCTCGACACGGCGGGAACCGGCGGCACGCGCTTTCAGTCAAAGGGCGGCTGGATGGGCTTCGGCGATCATTTCTGGCTTGCTGCACTTGTTCCGCCACAGGATGCCAGTGTGGACACAGGCTTTCGCGCAGGTGGTAAAACCTACCAAGCCGACTTCGCACTCGCGCCAGCCACCATCGCGCAGGGGCAGCAGAAAGTTGTGACTTCACATTTCTTTGCTGGTGCGAAGGAAACCAACATCCTCGACAATTACGAAGACAAGCTCGGCATAACCCATTTCGGCAAAGCAATTGACTGGGGCTGGTTCGAGATTGTTGAAAAGCCGATCTTCAAATATCTCGACTGGCTGTTCCGCGTTACGGGCAATTTCGGTCTCGCGATTATCCTGCTGACCGTTACCGTTCGCGGCCTGATGTTTCCAATCGCCCAGAAACAATTCGCGTCAATGGCTGCGATGCGTGTTGTGCAGCCAAAAATGAAAGCGCTGCAGGAACGTTACAAGGATGACAAGCCGCGCCTGCAACAGGAAACGATGGCGCTGTATAAGTCTGAAAAAATCAACCCGCTCGCGGGATGTGCACCGATCTTGCTCCAGATACCCATTTTTTACGCACTGTATAAAGTGTTGCTGCTAACCATCGAAATGCGGCATCAGCCATTCGTTGGCTGGATCAAGGATCTGTCCGCGCCCGATCCGTTCTTCTTTGGCCTGTTTCCCAACCTCGGCCTGCCTGCGTTCCTCGCCATCGGTATTTTGCCGATTGCCGTGGGGATCACACAATATGTCCAGTTCAGATTGAACCCAGCCCCCATGGATCCGACGCAGGAGCAGGTGTTCAAGATCATGCCCTTTGCTTTGATCTTCGTCATGGCGCCCTTCGCGGCGGGGCTTCAGGTTTACTGGATGACAACGAACCTGCTGACGATCGCTCAGCAAAAGCTGCTTTATTCGCGCTATCCCGCATTGAAACAGCCGGTCGTCAAATAGTGGATGACGCCCTGATCGAATCCGCGCGCAAACTGTTTTCGGGGCCCGTCAACTTCCTGAAATCAGCGCCTACGCTAGAGTTCCTCCCCGATCCCGACTTTCCCGAAGTCGCGTTTGCGGGGCGTTCGAACGTGGGCAAATCGTCGCTGCTTAATGCGCTGACTAACCGCAATTCGCTTGCCCGCACATCGAACACGCCGGGCCGAACGCAGGAGCTGAACTTCTTCGATGTCGGCGATCCCCCGCAACTGCGCCTTGTTGACATGCCCGGCTATGGCTTTGCCGAAGCGCCCAAGGATATGGTCAAGCGCTGGCGGTTCCTGATCAATGATTATTTGCGTGGTCGGCAAGTGCTGGGCCGCGCCTTCGTCCTGATCGACAGTCGTCATGGGATCAAAGCGGTCGACGATGACATCATGGACATGCTCGACAAAGCCGCCGTCAGCTATCACCTCGTCCTGACCAAGGCGGACAAGATCAAGGCCACCGAACTCGAAGCCGTCACCGGGCGCATTACGGACCTCGCACGCAAACGCCCCGCCGCACATCCGACAATCTTTGTCACGTCGAGTGAAAAGATGATGGGAATAGCGGAATTAAGGGCAGCGGTCTTGGATGCCACGCGCTGATCCGTCATAGGCAGGCCATGTCTGACGCCATCGCTCTCGCCAAGTCCCTCATTGCCGCGCCGAGTATTACGCCTGCGACGGGTGCTGTTTTCGATGTTCTGGAAAGTGCGTTGGTCGCGCAGGGCTTTGACGTCGAGCGGTTTATCGTAGGCAAAGCGCCCGACGGTCCCGTCGAAAATCTTTTGGCGACGCGCGGGCGTGACGATGGTCCGCATTTCGCTTTTGCCGGGCATCTTGATGTTGTTCCCCCCGGAGAGGGCTGGGCATCCGATCCGTTTACGCCCGCAGTGCGCGGTGATTTGCTGCATGGACGCGGCGCGGTGGATATGAAGAGCAGCATTGCCGCTTTTACCGCCGCTGCTGCGCGCCATCGCGATCACGCGGGGCGCATCACGCTGATCATCACGGGTGACGAGGAAGGTCCGGCGACCTATGGCACCGTTGCCCTGATCGAACGGATGCGCACGCGCGACCTGATCCCCGACATGTGCCTGATTGGTGAGCCGACCTCAACGCAGCGGCTTGGTGATACCATTAAGATCGGGCGGCGCGGCTCTGTTAACATCTGGATCGAAGTGGCGGGGACGCAGGGGCATGTTGCCTATCCGCACCTCGCCGACAACCCGATACCGCCTTTGCTTCACATCCTGTCCGCTATCGAAGCCATACACCTTGATGATGGCACTGACTGGTTTCAGCCGTCGAACATCGAAGTCACAACGGTCGATGTCGGCAATCCTGCGACCAACGTCATCCCCGCCAAGGCATCAGCGCGGCTGAGCATCCGGTTTAACGATCTGCAAAGCGGTGAAGCGCTTGTCGAACGAATCACGGCCATCGCCACTGCCGAAAGCGCGCGCGCGACAGTTACCGCAAAGATTTCGGGCGAAGCGTTTTTGACCCTTCCCGGCCCGCTGAGCACACTCATTGCCGACACCGTTACCGATGTCACCGGTCTTACTCCCGACTTGTCGACAACCGGCGGCACATCAGATGCCCGCTACCTCGTCAAACTCTGTCCGGTTGCCGAATTCGGCTTATGCAATGCGACCATGCATAAACTCGACGAAGCCGTGGCACTCGCCGACATTGATGCCCTGACCGATATTTATGCGGGTGTTCTGGCGCGCTTTTTCGGGGCTGACCGCCACGTCAGAAACGCATCAAGCGGCATCGGCGACGCAATCGCATAACCCTGTACCGCATCGCAGCCCATCACGCGCAGGATGTCGATCTGCTCAATTGTTTCCACGCCCGCCGCAATCACTTCATAACCAAGGCCATGACCAAGCCCGATTATCGCCTGAGCGACTGCACGCGCGCCGTTGTCCGTTGTGATTTCGGCAATCAGGTTGCGATGGATTTTCAGGCGGTGAACGGGCAGTTGCCGCAATTGCGCGAGGCTCGACATTCCAATGCCCGCGGTGTCGATCGTTATGACCGCCCCCTCGCCGCGAAGCCTAGTGAGTGCATGGATCACAGCATCACCACATTCCATCATATTGTCTTCAGTAACTTCGATTTCGAACGCGCTGAACGGCACATCAAGCGCAGCAACAAGTTCGCGGAAGCGCGGAAAAAAATCGGCGTGGTTCATCTGCCGCGCGCCAAAATTAACGGCGATTCGGGTTGCTATCGAACGGTAGTTCCAGTCTGCGGCAATCCGCGTGGCGGCTGCGACTGACCATTCGCTGATGTCGAAAATGATGCCGCTTTCCTCGGCCGCCGCCAAAAACTGACGCGGCATGCGTAACCCGTCGACCGGGTGATTCCACCGCAACAGTGCCTCGGCAACAATCACAGATCCATCACCCAGCGAAATCTGAGGTTGCACAATCAATTCAAATTCTTCGTGTTCAACAGCCGCGCGCAAATCGGTATCTAACTGCGTCCGCACGGCAAGTGTTTCGGCAAGGGCTTCAGTGTAGAACTGATATTGGCGACGACCATGCGTTTTTGCATAATACATCGCAACGTCTGCTGCGCGCATCAGATCGGTCAGCGCACATCCGACATCGGCGCTCAACGCGATTCCAATCGACGCGCCGACATTGATGATATGACCAGCGACACCACAAGGCTCGGTCATTGCCGCCAGCAATGCGCCGCCAATCCGTGCGGCATCTGCCGAGTCATTGATAGCCGTGAACAAAAGCGTAAATTCGTCGCCTGCCAGACGACCAACAACCGGCGTGCCAGCCTCAAAACTGGCAACCGTCCGCAGCCGGCCCGCAACCAATGCGAGCAGCTGATCGCCCTGCGCATGGCCATATGTGTCGTTCACGGCCTTGAAATTATCGAGGTCGATAAAGAACAACGCAGCGTGAGCGGTGACCGGCAAGCCTCTGAGCGCGCGTTCAGCTTCGCGCCGGAAATGGATGCGGTTGGGCAGCGATGTGACCGGATCGAACATCGCCAAAGTGCTGGCACTATCGAGGTTGGCACGAACGTCGGCGAGCAAGTCGTCAAGTGCCGACGCCAGACCGGGCAGATGCGCGCCAACGATGGCGGGCGTCAGTGTGGACAAATCACCTTTTGTTGCCGCGACGATGCGCGCAGTTGCTGCGTCTATGGCCTGTGCCATGCTCGCCCCGTTATAAGCGGGAAAACTGGGCGAAAATTCGTCCATCAAGTTCCAGCAATCATGTCCCGTGCGCAAGCTGTCCAGGCAAGCGCGTCCCCAAACTATGCGCGTGACAGCGCCGGGTTAAGATTATGTTGCGATCCGCTAACGGATGCGTCGAAGCACAATATAAAGTGCGCCCGCGCCGCCATGTCGTGGGTGCGCGTTACGAATGGCGGCAATGGCCGACGCATGGCGCGAGGCAGCGAGCCAATCGCCAACCGATTCGCGGATGATACCGCGCAAAGGCAGATCGATCCGGCTGGTCCCGGCGCGCGGTGCCCGTCCGGTAACCAGCAGGATTACCCGTGTGCCGTCGCGAATGGCCTCGTCCAGACCGCGGTCTAGGCGGTGGTGCGCGGCAGCAAGATTATAGCCGTGAAGGTCGATTGTGCGATCTGGCGTCAGGCGGCCTGTGTCAATTTTCTTGTCCCAGCTGCCGTCAAGCGTGTTGGCGGATTGTTTCGCACGCAGGCCGTGCGTCGTTGTTGAAGTCGAGGGGTTTTGAATGACAACGGGATCCTTCAACGTCGCTCGGGACGGACGGATCGCAATTGGATCGACTGCAATCGGCGCAACCGGACGGATCGCACGCACTGACCCTGCAACCCGCCGCCACAGTGCGGCTTCTTCGGCGCTAAGGCGTCGTCCTGCCATCTGCATTCAGGCGCGCCAGCGTCCCCTTTGGTAGCAGCACAAACGCAGTGCCGCGCGCGGTCATGCCGCCAGCGATGCGCGCCGCTTCTTCGCCCGCGCCCCAGAACGTATCGAAGCGGTTGGCACCCTTGATCGCGCCACCAATATCCTGCGCGATCCAGAGTCCGCTTGCGTCAGCGCGGTCCATTGAAAGAAAAACGGGCGCGCCCAACGGCACGAACATCGGATCGGTGGCGACGCTTGCCTGACGCTTCACGACGACATTCAGCGAGCCAAGTGGCCCCTCGCCTTTCAACTCGCTGAAGAACACGAAACTTTTGTTTTCACGCATGATCGCGCGGCCGCTTTCGGGGTTTGCTTTCATATAGGCGACGACGCCCTGCATGGTATATTGGCCGGGCTGCAGCATCGCCCGTTCGCGCATGTAAGCGCCAACGCTGTTATAAGTGCGGCCGTTCTGTCCCGCATATGTCAGGCGCATAATCGTGCCATCGGGCAGCCGCAGACGACCCGAACCCTGAACCTGAAACATGAAAAAATCGACCGGATCAGCGGCCCAGGCGATCTCCAGCCCGCGCCGCGCCAGCGCGCCATCCTCAATCTGCCCGCGGTCCGCAAAAGGCACCAGTGTCGTGCCCGTAATCCGTCCGCTAAGTTTCTTGCCCTTCAGGCCATCATTGAACGCGCCGAGGTCAATTTCGACAAGCTCTGGCGGGCGACGATAGATCGGCACCGGAAACGCAGTCGACTGCGTGCGCGATCCCGCGATTTCGGGTTCGTAATAACCCGTCGCAAATGCCGCCCCAGTGCCGACTTGGACGGTTTCGAAACGGTCGGTGAAAAAGGATTTGGCGTTGGCCGGATCCCATTTGGAGGCGACTGCGCACACGCGCGCCCAGTCTTCGTTGCGCGACAATCCAGACAAGTCGTTGCGCCGCATGGCAGCCGGACAGCTCGCGAGAAACGAGGCGAGTGCTCGGCGCGCTGCTATTTCGTCAAAGGGCAAGGTCGCAATGTCGGGTCCGGCGATAAAGCCAACCGCCCGTGCGCTTGCGCCAGTTGCGGTCGTGGCGGGCGCGGTCGTGGCAGGCATTGGGATGATCGGCGTCGAGAGAACTGCACGGACAGCCAGTGGCGCAATAGGCGGTGGCGCGATAGCGACGGGTGCAGATCGCGGAACGATAGCGCCCGCACAGGCTGACAGCGCCAGCGACGCGACAATAACGACGGCAATCGACTTCATGCTGATTCGTCGGTGTCGACCAAAATCCAGTTGGGATCAGCCGCTTTCACGGTGCGGCTGAATGTCCAGACGTCGTGCGTGGGCACGGCATCGCTGAGCGAACCGGCAATAACTATGCCGTCGGCATCGCGCGTCACGGCCGAAATATCGGCATCAAAGCGCACCGTTACTGTTGCGACCTTGTCCGTCAGGTCTGCCGATGCGATTGTCGCCGTTTCGATATTCATCAGACGATTTTCGAGGACATGACCCGCTGTTGTCCGTTCGGCAATCGATGCGGCAAAAGCCTCTCGCACATCATCACCAACATACGGCGCCAGTGCGTCTTCGTCGCCGCGCCAGTAGGCTTCGAGAATCATGCGATAGGCCGCCTTTGATCCTTCAAGAAAACGCCCGACATCAAAACTGTTGTCCGCGGCAATGATTGCGCGGACGCCAGCCGCTGCTGTGGGTTCGAAAACAGTGTCCGACGGCGGCGACGGTTGTGCTCGTGCTTCCTCGACAGAAGCAGGCACGCCGACAACAGGCGCGTCAAGCGGCGCGACATAGGGCTGTTCGTGCCCCGTGCGCTTACCAAGAACGGAATACAGGCGTAGACCCAAAAATGCTGCCACCATGGCGAGAAGGACGATACCGACCACAAAACCTCCGGTTGTTCTGTGCCCGATATAGGGCGCATCTCCCAACAGTTCAAACCAGCATTGCTCTTTGGGGTTTCATCCTGCTAGGCGCGCGACTTCGATATTCCAATATCTTTTGCAGGATAAAGACAACATGGCCGACGAACAGGGCACTGAAGCACTCCCCAATGGTGAAGACACCAGCCCGCAAGCCGGCGTCGTTTCACAATATGTGAAGGATTTGTCGTTTGAAAATCCCAACGCTCCGGCGGTGTATCAGTGGCAGGGGCAACCGCAAATTGATGTGCAATTTAATATCGCATCGGGTCAGGTCGGCGACGACATGTATGAAGTTGTCCTGAAAATCGATGTGAAGGCGACCGCAGCCGATAAGGTCGCGTTTCAGGTTGAGCTTTCCTATGCGGGGCTTTTTGCACTTCGCAACATTCCTGAGGATCAACTTCAGCCGTTCCTGTTGGCCGAAGCGCCGCGCATTCTTTTCCCGTTCGCGCGCCGGAC
>JAYTWA010000174.1:0-3554 GCA_043743675.1 Sphingomonadales bacterium | reverse complement strand
CACCAAGCCAGCGTGAATCCAGTTATGTGACCATTTAGTCAACGTTGTCGGTTATCTTCATGTGAATATAAAAGGGCGGGGTTACATCATGCGACAGCCTTTCGATGCGATCCAGAGTGAAATCCTCGAAAAATTTACCGAGGCGCTGTTTCACGATGTCGATATGGTCATCACGCCCGCACAAGTGGTCGAAAATCTGCAAACGCAATTCGGCCTGATCGAAGGTGATAAGCCTGACCAGATCAGATTGCTCATTACCACCGTATTCATTGTGCTCGGCGGGCCGCTGTTCCTGATCGACAGTATCGAAGGGCGTGCCGACACCATCCGCCGCCGGCTTCAGGAAACGCAGATTGATTTCCTGCAAGACTTGGGGCGTATCCGCACGCTCATCTACGCGGGCTATTATGGTCACTGGGACGGCGTCACAGAGGCCGACAACGAGCATAATCCAGTGCATCGCCAGATCGGCTTCATCCTTCCCAAGTTCCGCGACCGCAGCGCACCGGGTGAAATCCCGCTCACCTTGGTTGAGGGACGCGAACTGACGCATGAGAATTTCATAGGCCATGATGATTGCCCGACAAGCGCGGGCGTCATCGTCATTGGTTCAGGTGCTGGTGGCGCCGTGGCAGCGTATAATCTGGCGGCGCAGGAGCATGATGTTCTAATCATCGAAGCCGGATCACATTACCCTTCACAGCGGATAACACACGAAGAACGGCGCATGGCCGCAAAGCTGTTCAAAGACGGCGGTATCCAGACGAGCCGCGACAATGATTTTGTCGTGTTTCAGGCGCAGTGTGTGGGCGGTGGCACGGTTATCAACAACGGCATTGCGCTGCGTGTGGATCAGCCGGGGATGATCCACCCGCAAGCCGCCGACGTGCTCGACAAATGGGCCAGTATTGGTGCGACGGTGGATCGGGTCGCGTTTGATGCGGCTTATCTTGCGGTCGAAAATTACCTTGGCATTGCCCAGATCGACCCGATCATCGGGCGCAACAACGGGCGACATATTCTCGATGGCTGGGCCGCTTATGCCGCCGCTACCGGCAATCCTGCCGACCTTGCGTCCCCCGCGACGTGGTTCCGCAAAAACTGGGGGCCGAAGCGCGAAGGGATCGAATGCGCTTATTGCGGCTATTGCAATACCGGCTGTCCCTATGGCCGCAAGAACGGGATGGCGCAGTCCTATCTGGTCGACGCCACGTCAAAAGGCGCAAGGATATTGGCTGATGCACGCGTTGCTAAAATCACCTGGCGCGAGGACGGAAAGACTGCGGACGCTGTTGAGGTCATACTGTCCGATGGCCGTCGCCGTACCATCAAAGCCCGCAACGGCGTTGTTGTTGCCGCTGGCACAATGGCGTCAAGCCGTATCCTTGCCGCCAGCGGGGTTGACGGCACGGGCGAAGGGCTGTCGCTCAACATTGCCAGCCCTGTCTCTGCGCTGATGCCGCGCGAGATGCGGACGTGGGATGAAGATCAAATGACAACCTATGTTGATCGCGGTGATTATCTGATTGAGTCGCATTTTCAGTCGCCGATGAACATGGCCACATTGCTCACTGGCTGGTTTGGCGATCATGCGAAAAAGATGCAGAATTACTCGCGGCTGGCCTCGGCAGGCATATTGTTCCCGGCGGACCGGCGCGGGCGCGTTGTCGGCAATCAGTTCAGCTTCAAACTCGACCTTGACGAAGACCTGCCGCTCATCCGCCGCGCCATCGGTGCCCTCGCTCGTGTCCATTTCGCTGGCGGGGCGCAGGAAGTTTATCCAGCGCTCACCCGTGGCGGGACGATCACGCCCGATATGGACATCGACGGCTTCCTGCATGAACAGATTCGCGAAGCCGACGACATCGTCCTCTCAAGCTCACACCCGCACGGCGGCAACGCCATGAACGAGGACTCCGCGCTTGGCATCGTCGATCCGCAGTGCCGCGTCCACGGCACGACCAACGTCATGGTCACGGACGCGAGCGTCTTCCCGAGCTGCATACGTGTCAACGCGCAACTGACGACAATGGCAATGGCGCATTATGCGACCGCAGCGGGTGGTGTTTTCGCCTAAGCCGCTGTCCAGCCGCCATCGACGGACAGGTTGGCACCCGTAATCTGCGCCGCCGCATCACTGCACAGGAACAACGCGAGTGCGGCAACCTGTTCGGGCGTTACGAACTGCTTGGTTGGCTGGGCATCCAGCAAAACATCATTGATTACCTGATCGCGCGTCAGGCCGCGTGCCTTCATCGTGTCGGGAATCTGGTTTTCAACAAGCGGCGTCCAGACATAGCCCGGCGAAATGCAATTGGACGTAATCCCGTGCGTCGCCACTTCGAGCGCAACCGTCTTGCTAAACCCCGCCAGTCCATGCTTAGCCGTCACATAAGCCGACTTGTTGGGACTCGCGACCAGCGAATGCGCGGACGCCGTGTTGATAATCCGGCCCCACTTCTTTGCTTTCATGCCTGGCAGCGCAAGTCGCACCGTATGGAATGCCGCTGTCAGGTTGAGCGCGATGATCAAATCCCATTTGTCGACCGGAAACGCATCGACGGGCGCAACATGCTGAACCCCGGCATTGTTGATCAGGATGTCCAGACTGCCAAACCGGTCCAGCACCGCCGCCATCATTGCTTCGACGGCCTCAACTTTGGTCAGGTCGGCATCGCTATATATCGCCCCCGCACCTGAAAGCGTTTCGAGCCCCGCGCGCTCAGTCTCAATCGCGGCCGCATCGCCAAAGCCATTGATGATGACATTGGCCCCCTCCGCTGCCAACGCCTTGGCATAAGCAAGACCAATGCCCGAAGTTGACCCAGTGACGAGTGCGGTTTTGCCGGTAAGGATCATGCTATTTCGCTCCCGCCCACATACCAATCGCCGCCGCCTGTCGCGCGCGCAGCCCCGCACGGTAGTTAATCACCGCAACGGTTGTCTCCGCTGGCTTCCGCGACGTCACGGGTAATGTTTTCGCGGCATACGCCGTTACGCGCGCGGCCACCGCGGGGTCGCCTGATCCGGTTGGCAACGCCACGATGAATGCCGATCGGGTGCTTGATTCAAGCATCGCATTGACTTTCGTTTCATTGGCGACGGCCCAGTCGAACGCCATTGCCGGATGCTGGCCCGCCACGGCCGCAATCACATTGCCGCGCATTGGCACGGGGATTTCGTCCGTCAGCGTGAGAGCAAGCGCTTTGGCCGCCAGCGCTGGATCACGCACTGCGCCAAGGATGCGGTAATAGAGTAGCTTCGCCACGGGGCTATTCTCAGTCCGCGCCTTTTCATGCAGCATGTCCCAGCGTGCCGCATCCGCCGTATAGCCAAAGATCGACAGTGCGGGCAGGCGGATCGATCCCGGCACCGATTTGGGGTCGCTAAAGCTCGCCTGTGCATAGGTTGTTGCCTGTGCCGTCATGGCAGCGTCATCGAATTTACCGAGCGTCGGGATGATCGCTTCGCGCAACAGGGCGGTCAACGACGGTTCACCCGGTTTCGCTGTCCAGCCTACTTTGGCAAAAACCGGGGCGAGCAATGCGCGTGCC
>JAYTWA010000173.1:0-7194 GCA_043743675.1 Sphingomonadales bacterium | reverse complement strand
CCTTCACCCCACTCATCCGCCTATCGGTGCCGAGCTACCAACCCGACAACCTTCCCCCCGAGCTTGCGGCCATCCCCGCGATCAAACCGGGGAGCCGCGCAGCATGAAGATCGTCGCGTCCCTGATTCCAACGTTGTTCGCTTCAGTCGCTTCGGCAGCCATGCCCGATCCTACGGGCGCGATCATTGCAAAGGCTGACTTCAAAGGTGACATCATTATTAGTCGCGGCACAGCGGCACCGCTCCAAATTCGTCTCATGGCTGTGAATGATCCGAAAGTTTGGCGCTGGGCTTCCGTGACCAAGCAAGTCGTTGCGACGATGATCATGCAGGAAGTCGCGAAGGACGGCATCGACCTCGACAAGCCCGTGGCAACCTATCTACCCGACTTCAAAAGCCCCAATGCGGCAAAGGTCACTGTGCGCCAGCTGCTGCGCCATCAAAGCGGCCTGCCCAATCCCGATGACAGCAGAGCGGGAAAAGATGGCGTGCCCATTTATTATGCGAAGGTCGATAAAGTGCTGCAAAACCCGCTGACTGGCTACTGTGCAGGGCCAGTGAAAGGCGAGGCAGGAGGCAATTGGTCCTATAACAACTGCGATTATATCGTCGCGGGGGCGTTGCTCGAAGCCGTCACCAAAATGCCTTGGCAAAAACTGGTCAGCGAACGCATCGCCAAACCATTTGGGCTGACCTCGCTTTCGGCGTTCCCCAAGATACAACCGACCGTGAAAGGGAAAGTCAGCGGCAAACCCGAACCACGTATCCGCATTGAAACCTTTGCTGCGGCCGGCGGGCTTTATGGCACTGCGGCAGACCTGTTGAAATTCGACCGTGCGCTCATGTCCGGCAAGCTGATCCCCGATGCCCAGCGCGCCGAAATGTGGGACGGGCAACCCAATCTGGGCTTCATCGCACTGGGGCAATGGTCATTCGGCGCGGAATTGAAAGGCTGCCCGACGGCGGTACGCATCGTCGAGCGGCGCGGCGCGATTGGCGGGGTGCAAGTGCGCAATTTCATCCTACCCGACAATGATGTTGTCGTAATCGCCTTCACCAACCGCGATGATTTTGATTTCGGCGAAATCTGGCAGGGCAAGGGGTTCAGCTATGACTTGCTGAGCGCAGCGGCGTGTCCGTCATGACTCTGAGATTGGGCGTCAACATCGATCATGTGGCCACCATCCGTAATGCGCGCGGCGGGCTGCATCCCGATCCGATGCGTGCAGTTCGCATTGTCGAGGAAGCGGGGGGCGACGGGATTACCGTGCACCTGCGCGAAGACCGGCGGCATATCCGCGATGAAGACCTTATCGCGCTGATGGCGGGCACCAATTTGCCTATCAATCTGGAAATGGCGGCGACCGAGGAGATGGTTGAAATTGCGCTGCGTCATCGGCCACCTGCAGCAATGCTGGTGCCTGAACGGCGCGAGGAACGGACGACCGAAGGCGGGCTCGATGCAGCGGGACAGCATAATCACCTCGCGCCTTTAGTCACTCGGCTAACCGATGCGGGCATCCGCGTCAGCCTGTTCATCGAACCCGACCCACGCCAGATCGACGCCGCGATCCGCCTGCGCGCGCCAGTGGTTGAACTGCACACCGGAAAATATGCGCACGGTGATCCAGAGGGGGTGGAGCTGCGGCGACTGGCCGATGCAGCGGCGCTGTGCGTAAAAAACGGTATCGAACCCCATGCGGGCCATGGCCTGACGTTTGATAACGTGGGACCGATTGCGGCGATCCCACAGATTGCCGAACTCAACATCGGCCATTTCCTCGTCGGCGAGGCAATCTTCATCGGCCTCGACGCGAGCATCCGCGAAATGCGCGCGCGCATGGATGCGGCGCGCGGATGACATGATCATCGGCCTCGGCTCCGACCTCTGCAATATCGAGCGGATCCAGAATTCGCTCGACCGCTTCGGCGAACGCTTTGAACAGCGCGTCTTCACCACCACCGAACGCGCCAAGGCCGCCAAGCGCCCCTTCACTCGGGCGGGCACTTATGCCAAGCGCTTTGCCGCAAAGGAAGCGTTCAGCAAGGCGGTCGGCACCGGGTTCAAACACGGCGTCTTCATGAAGGACATTGGCGTTATCAACGCACCCTCGGGCGCCCCCACACTCGCGCTGACCGGCGGGGCAAAGGCGCGGCTCGACGCGATCACGCCCGACGGGTATGATGCGCATATTCACCTGACGCTCACCGACGATCATCCATGGGCGCAGGCGTTCGTCATTATCGAAGCCCTGCCGAAAGCCCTAACGTGACCACTAAAACCGCCATCCTTGAAACCAGCGCGCCACTCAAAGCCAAAACCAACTGGCTGCACGAGGCGCATAGTATCTTCTGGCTGATTGCCGCCGTGCTCGGCTTTCACAGTTTTATTGCCAAGCCGTTCTACATCCCCAGCGAATCGATGGTCCCGGGCCTGCGGGTTGGCGACCGGCTGGTGGTCAGCAAATTTGCTTATGGCTGGTCGTTCGTATCGCCGACCGTCCCCAATCCGGTTGCGATCTTCAAAAGCCTCATTCTGCGCGAGCCTGTCGAGAGCTGGAGCGTCCAATTTGCACCGAGCAAGGGCCGCCTGTTCGGCAGTTTGCCCGAACGCGGCGACATTGTCATCGCAACACCACCGGGCAAATCAGAGGATTATATAAAACGTGTCATCGGATTGCCGGGCGATCGACTTGAAGTGCGCGGCGGTGTGGTCATCCTCAACGGCAAGCCCGTAAAGCGCGTCGACAAAGGCTATCTGCGCATCCCGGTCGATACCAATCAGCCGTGCAGCGACAGCGATTATCCCGGTGCCCTGACGCGCGACACTATGGGCAAAAGCTGGTGTCAGTTGCCGGTCTATCGCGAGACACTGCCCAATGGGCGCAGCTATGACACCATCGATCTGGGCTATGACTGGCGCGTTGATGATTTTGCCGCGATCACCATTCCGGCGAACCATGTTTTCCTGATGGGCGACAACCGCGACCGGTCGGCAGACAGCCGCGTCCCGCTTGAAAACCGGGGTCTTGGTGGACCAATTCCGTACGAAAATCTGGGCGGGCGCGCCGAGTTCATCACATTCTCGTTCGACGGCAACTGGGGCCTGCGCGGCAACCGCACCGGCACCAGCTTGCACGCGCCTGTTGGTCCTTAAACTCCGGTGCATAGTTTGCCGCTTTTCGTCCGGCTAACCGGGCGCAATGTCATTCTCATCGGCGATGGCGAAGCGGCCGATGCCAAACGGCGATTGCTGGATCGTGCAGGAGCCGTTGTTGTCGGCGAAGATGCACCCGCCGCGCTCGCCATTGTCGCCGTCGAGGATGATGCCGAAGCCGAAGTTGCCGTCACCCGCCTCAAAGCACGCGGCATTCTCGTCAACGCAGTGGACCGCGTGGCGCTCTGCGATTTCACTCTGCCCGCCATCATCGACCGCGATCCTGTACTGATTGCCATCGGCACCGGTGGCGCATCGGCGGGGCTGGCAAAAGCACTCCGCCAACGGCTTGAGTCAATGTTGCCACAGGGACTGGGTGGACTGGCCAACGCGTTAAACGCTCTCCGTCCGATTCTCCGCAAGCAACTCCCCGATCCTTCTGCGCGACGGAAATTGATTGATAGCGCAGTATCGGTAGGCGGCCCGTTCGATCCCCTCGGCACCAATATTCCCACCGATCAGGCTGAGCTTGTCGAAGCCCTGTCCTTGTTCTTCAAAAGAGGCAGCGCTTCGACAAGCTCAGCGCAAACGGAATTCGTGAAAATCACGTCCAACGACCCCGATGACCTGACGCTAAAACAAGCGCGCCTCCTCGCCAGCGCGGACCGTGTCTATCATGATGCAGACATCCCCACCGCCATCCTCGACCGCGCTCGTGCGGATGCGGTGCGGATCGAAGGCCGATCCGACGATCAGCCGCAACCCGGCCTTACTCTTATCATCACCCGCTAACCGCTATTCCTGAGCGCCGTCGCAATCGCGTTGATTGACAGCTGTATTCCCTCGGCAATGCGCGGATCATCCTCGCCGCTGCGGTGGCGTTTCAACAACTCGATCTGAAGTAGATTGAGAGGCTCGATATACGGCGTCCGTAGACGGATCGACGCATCGAGCGCGCTATTCTTTTCGAGCAGTCGCGACTGGCTTGTGCACGTCAACAACTGGTCATGCGACCGTTGCCAGCTCGCCTTTATCCGCCCGAACACCGCATCGCCCATCGCGCGATCCTCGACGAGTTCGGCATAGCGCGCCGCAATTGCCATGTCTGATTTGGCCAGCACCATTTCCATATTTGCCAAAACCGATTGCAGGAATGGCCAGCCCTCAGCCATCGCCTTCAGCAACCCCTTGTCCGCAAATCCGTCAAACGCCGCACCAACGCCATACCAGCCGGGTAGCATCACCCGCGCCTGTGCCCAGCTGAACACCCAAGGGATTGCGCGCAAATCTTCGATGGCGTCCGATTTCGTCCGGCTGGCAGGGCGTGACCCGATTTTCAACGTCGCGATTTCGGCAATCGGCGTCATCTGACGAAAAAATGTGCGGAACTCCGGCGTATCATAAACCAGCCCGCGATACGCCTTGAACGCTGCCCCCGAAATTTCATCCATCGCCGTGGCAAAGCGTTTTGCGTCGCCCGCACTGACGCCTTCGGGCTCCATACTGGCAAGGATCGTCGCGGCGGCCATCGCTTCGAGATTGATCGCAGCACTTTCGCGACTGCCATATTTCGCGGCGATTATTTCGCCCTGTTCCGTGACGCGGATTCGGCCTTTTACGGTGCCCGGTGGCTGTGCGCGGATAGCGGCGAACGACGATCCGCCCCCGCGTCCAACCGCGCCGCCGCGACCGTGGAACAGCTGCATCGCTGTCCCCGCCTTTTCAAACACGGGTGCCAGCGCCAGGCTCGCCTGATACAAGCTCCAGGTCGAGGTCAGATACCCGCCATCCTTGTTCGAATCCGAATAGCCGACCATCACTTCCTGATGCCCCGCCGCAACCGCAAGCGCCGCCATTTCGGGGAGTGCGAAGAAATCGGACATAATCTGTGGGGCGGCTTCCAAATCGCCGATGGTCTCGAACAGCGGCACCACCTGAATGTCGGGATTTCCGGCTTCTTTTAGCAGCAGATAAACTTCGAGCAGGTCCGAGACACTGTCAGCTTTCGATATGATTGCTCGCGCAATCGCCGCATTCCCATATCGCGTCTTCGCAGCAGCGGCAGCCGCAAAGATTGCCATTTCGGACATGGCTTCATCGCCATAAGTCAGGTTCGGCCCCGACAGCGGTCGCGGACTCGCCAACTCTTTACGCAGCAAAGCAATCCGCGCAGTCTCGTCGAGGCTTTCATAGTCGGCCTCGACACCGGCGACTTTCAATAATTCGGCCACCACCCGTGCATGGACCTCGCTGTTTTGGCGCAAGTCCAGTGTCGCAAGATGGAAACCAAACACATCGACGGCGCGGATCAGACGACCCAGCGCGCCGCCCGTCGCCAGCGGCCCTTTGCTAAGAGCCTTAGCCAAAGTACGCAGATCGGTCCGGAAAGCGGCGGGACCCTGATAAGGATCACCCTGCAATAGCGAAGAACGCGGCGGCGCTTTGCCGATGATTGCCTCAAACGTAGCGACCAGCCGCGCATAAATGCCTGAGACAGCGCGGCGATAAGGCTCATCGGCGCGGCTTAAAGCATTGTCTCCGCTCGCGTCGGCCAAGGCGATCACACTGGCATCAACGTCGGCCAGCTCGGTCGAAATCGACAGTTCAGCCCCCAACGCATGAACGGCATCGAGATAATAACCCAGCACAGTTTCCGCCGAGCGCCCGAGCGCAAGATTGAGCGAATCAGCGACCACATTCGGATTACCATCGCGGTCGCCACCGATCCAGCTGCCGACTTGCAGGAACGACGCGGTGCGGTGCCCAAGCGCCCGGTCCCACCGGGCGTAAAGCGCAGGCAGCGTCGGCAGGAACACATCGCGCAGCCACGCCAGTGCATTCTCCACCTCATCGGCGACATAAAGCCGTTCACGCCGCAGTGGTCGCGTTTGCCACAGGAGCGCAATCTGGCGGGCAATTGCGGCTTCAACCGCATCACCATCTTCGGTTTCGGTCGCGCCAGCATCACGCAATTCCATCAGTGTCGCGATGCGGTTGCGATGGTCGATCATCGACTTGCGCCGCACTTCGGTTGGGTGCGCCGTAAGCACGGGCATCACAAGCGCTTGGTTCAGCATCTCGCAAACCGCCGCACCATCGACTCCATGTTCAGCCAATTGCGCCGCGACATGCGCAACGTCGGCCCCGGTTTCGACCGCCACCCCCTGCCGATCCTCCGCAAGGTTCGCCAGCATTGAAAACAACATGAACCCGCGCACGAAATCGAGTGTTTCATCGAGGCTCAGCGCGTCTAGTCCGCTATCGACAGTATCCGCGCCCGCAACGCCGCGCGCACGGTCAACCGATGTCGACCGGATATATTCAGTCCGCTGGTAAAGTACCTCCCCCCCCAGTTCGCGGATCACATCGCCAAGGATACGGCCAAGGAATCGGATGTCGGGGTTTTGTGCGATGGAAGCCATCGGGCTTTGCTGCACTGCGGCAACCGTAGCGTCAATTGCCAAGTGCGATTTGGCAGGGCACGAAGGGTTAAATAGGAGCACATGCCATGATCACCGTTCACCATCTCAACGAATCGCGTTCGCAGCGCATCTTGTGGCTGCTCGAAGAAATCGGCGTGCCCTATGACATTAAGTTCTACCAACGCGACGCAGCGACGCGGCTGGCCCCGCCCGAATTGATGGCCGTGCATCCCCTTGGCAAATCGCCGGTCATCAGCGACGAACAGGGCACGATCATCGAATCAGGCGCGATCATTGATCACCTGATCCGCAAACATGGCGGCGGCACGTTGCAACCGGCGGCAGATACGTCTGACTATGAAAGCTACAACCAGTGGCTGCACTATGCCGAAGGATCGGCGATGCTGCCGTTCATGCTCAAACTCTATTGCGGCATGCTTGGCGACGGCGCGGCCCCGCTCGCACCCCGCATCGACAGCGAGATCGCCAATCATCTTGGCTATGTCGAAGCGTCGCTGGCAGGCAAGGACTGGCTCGTCGGCGGGGCGCTGTCCGGCGCGGACATACAGATGAGCTTTGTCGGAGAAATCGCGGTGCGTTATGGTCTGCACGCCAC
>JAYTWA010000172.1:0-6865 GCA_043743675.1 Sphingomonadales bacterium | reverse complement strand
GCAATGGCTCCTGCCCTAAAATCGGAAGCCCGATATTGCCGCCCATTGTCGTCGGCATGCCTGCTGTCTTGAGGATATGGTGAACCAGCGCAGTCGTCGTCGATTTGCCGTTGGTGCCGGTAATCCCGACAACCTTGTGCGGGGGCAGTTCGGCGCGGGCTTGGGCAAACAATTCGATGTCGCCAATCACCGGCACGCTGAATTTCGCGGCATGCCCCGCAATCGGATGGCGGTTTAGCGGCACGCCGGGGGATACGACGACAGCAGCAAAGCCGGTGAGGTCAATCTCCGTCACATCAGCCCATTCGCAGTCGAGATGGCGGCGGGCAGGGTCCGCATCCCATGCGACAACTTCCGCGCCGCTCGCCAGCAACGCATCCACCGTTGCCCGCCCCGACCGCGCCAGCCCGAGCACCGCATAGCGTTTTCCCGCCCAGGTGCGGCTGATAATCACCGAATCTTCAACGTTGAAAGACCTGCCAGCGCAAGCACGATGGCAATGATCCAGAACCGTATTACCACCGTCGACTCCGCCCAGCCAAGCTGTTCGAAATGATGGTGGATCGGCGCCATCTTGAACACCCGTCGCCCCGTGCGCTTGAACCAGAACACCTGGATAATCACGGACAGCGCTTCGACCACGAACAGCCCACCAATCACGGCCAGCACAAATTCATGATGCGCAACAACCGCAATCGTGCCCAAAGTCCCGCCCAGCGCCAGACTGCCGGTATCACCCATGAACACGGCGGCCGGCGGAGCATTGAACCACAAAAACGCCAGCCCCGCGCCGACAATCGCGCCGCACAGGATGGTGAGGTCGCCCGCCCCTTTGACAAATGGAATGCCCAGATAGTCAGCATATTTCACATTGCCGACCAAATAGGCGATGATCATGAAGGCAACGCAGGCAATGATCACCGGCATTGTCGCAAGACCATCGAGCCCGTCGGTCAGGTTCACTGAATTACCGAACGCGACAATAACGAACGCACCAAACGCGATGTAGAACCAGCCCAGATCCATCACTGGCCCTTTTATAAAAGGCAGATAAAGGTCGGTGTTGATGGGCGCTTGCCCCAGAAATCCGTCACGAATGTTGGGTTCATTGATGATGATCGCCACAGCCACAGCGGCAATCGCAAATTCGGCGAACAACCGCACCTTGCCCGATACGCCCTTGTGGCTTGCCTTGCGAACCTTGTCCAAATCGTCAAGAAATCCGACCAATCCGAAGCCGACCATCACTAGAAGGCACGCCCAGACAAACGGGTTGGCCAAGTCCATCCACAACAGCATCGCCACAGCAACCGACGTCAGGATCATCAGCCCGCCCATTGTCGGCGTGCCGCGCTTGGCAAGGTGCGACTGCGGCCCATCTTCACGGATCGGCTGCCCCTTGCCCTGTCGCAGCCGCAGCCAGCCAATGAACTTCGGGCCGATGAGCAAGCCAAGGAACAACGCCGTGGCGACCGCGCCACCTGTGCGAAAGCTCAGGTAACGGATCAGGTTCGTGACACCGGGAAAGCCCAACGATTCAGCCAGCAGATACAGCATCAGGCGTTCCTCAAGGCGGCAACTAGCGCGGACAGGCCAACACCGTTCGACCCTTTGACCAAAACCACATCGCCGTCGGAAATTATCGGACGGAGCGCGAAGGTCGCTGCATCGGCATTGGCCACGTGGCGGAAATCAACTTTGCCCTCAAGCGCCTCCGCGAGCGGTGTCATTGCCGATCCGACGAGCAGCGCGAAATCAACATTTGCCGCAAGCAGGGGATCAGCGATCCCAGCATGAAGTGCATCACTCTCGCTGCCCAGTTCGCGCATTTCACCCAGCACGGCGATTTTTCTGGTCGCGGTTTCGTCGGCAAGCACTTGAAGCGTCGCCGCCATGGATGCGGCATTGGCATTGTAGCTTTCATCGATCAGCATTGCGCCCGACGATAACCGGTAACGCGCACCGCGCCCCTCAAGCCCCTGCAGTTCAGCCAAGGCCAACCCTGCTACCGCAAGATCACCGCCCAGCGCCGACACTGCTGCAATAACGGCTAGCGCATTCGACACCCAATGCGCGCCATGCTGGCCAATCGTAAAACAAAGCTCGGCATCGGGCAGTGTGGCCGTGACCAACGTGCCACGCTCGATTGCTACGGCTTGATGCGCGCGCACATCAGCGCCTTCGCCCATGCCAAAGGTCAGGATGCGCGCGGCATGGGGTTTCGCATGGGCAATCAGACGATCCCGATGCGGCGTATCAAACGGGATGATCGCCGTGCCGCCCGGTTCCAGCCCTGCGAAAATTTCGCCTTTGGCATCGGCAATCGCGGCCTCGCTTTCGAAAAATTCGATATGCGCCGGCGCAATTGCAGTGATCAGTGCGACATGCGGACGGACCATCGCGGTCAGCGCCGCAATCTCTCCGGCATGGTTCATCCCCATTTCGAACACGCCATAATCATTGTCAGCGGGCATCCGCGCGAGGCTCAACGGCACACCGGTATGATTGTTATAACTTTTGACGGAGCGGTGAACGTTCGTATCCGGCGTCCGCGATAGTGCTGCGGCAAGGGCTTCCTTGGTTCCAGTTTTTCCGACTGACCCGGTAACGCCGGCGACTCTTGCCGTTGTACGCGCCCTACTTGCGACACCGAGGGCATTCAGCGCAGCCGCTGTATCACCGACCAGAACATGCGGGTGCGCAACAGGGTGCGAGACAATCGCCCCAGTCGCACCACGTTCAAAAGCACCATCCACAAAGCGATGCCCGTCATCATTTTCACCCGTAAGCGCAACGAAAAGGTCGCCGATACCGATTTCGCGACTGTCAAAGGCGATGCCTGATATGGCGAAATCAACGGATGCTGTTCCGCCGGTTGCGCCGGCGATGTCGACCGCGTTCCACAGCGCCGTCATGCCGCACACTCCCGCGCGACTTGCACGTCATCGAACGGGAGCACGCGATCTCCCACAATCTGACCGGTCTCATGTCCCTTGCCAGCGATCAGGACAATATCGTCCGCGCCTGCCTCGGCAATCGCAGCAGCAATCGCCTCGCGACGGTCACCGATCTCGGTTGCTTCGGGCGCTTTGGACATAATCGCGGCGCGAATGACGGCGGGATCTTCACCGCGCGGGTTGTCATCCGTGACGATGACGCGATCCGCCATGGCTTCGGCAATTATCCCCATTTCAGAGCGCTTGCCCGCGTCGCGATCCCCGCCCGCGCCCATGACAAGAATGAGCCTCCCGACAGCGTGGGGCTTCAGCGCCGATATTGCCGCTGCCAAGGCATCAGGCGTGTGGGCATAATCCACGTAAACAGGCGCGCCCAAGCGGCTGATGACAGCACGCTCTAGGCGACCCCGCACGCCCTGCAATCTTGAAAGGTTCGCAAAGGTTAGCCCAACATCGCCTCCCGTGGCGATAACGAGACCCGCCGCGACCAGCGCATTGGCACACTGGTAAGCCCCAATGAGGGGTAAAGTAATTTTATGCTCGACGCCGTCATGAACAATGATAATTTTCTGACCCAGCTGCGTTGGCACGCGCGACTGGAGGCGAAGCGTCCCGCCGCGCGTACCTACACCGACCAGCTTTAGGCCACGTTCGCGCGCCAGATCGATCACGCGATCCGACGCCTCGTCATCCTGCCAGACGACCACGGTTCCATCCGGATCGACGACTTCGGAAAACAACCGCAGCTTGGCCGTGAAATAGGCCGCCATATCGCCATGATAATCCAAGTGATCACGGCTGAGATTGGTGAACGCGGCGGCCTGAACCGGCAGGCCTTCAGTGCGATACTGATCGAGGCCATGGCTCGACGCCTCAAACGCGGCGTGCGTCACGCCCTCGCGACGCAGCCCCGCCATATTCGACAGGAATGTTACGATGTCAGGTGTCGTCAGGCCCGTGACAACACGCTCGTCCGCCGTCGTCACGCCCAGCGTTCCGATGCTGGCGGCATGATGCCCCGCCATCCGCCACAATTGGCGCGTTAGTTCAACTATCGACGTCTTGCCATTGGTGCCTGTCACCGCAACCGTGGTGTGCGGGAAAGGCGCAAAAAACTTTGCTGCGAGCAAGGCAAATTCCCGGCGCGGTTCATCGGCCGTAATATGCACAGCGCCATCGACCTGCGGCCCATAAGCCGACACGATGGCAACCGCCCCGGCGTTCACCGCATCAGCAATGAAATCCTCGCCGTTAAAACGCGCGCCGCGAAACGCACCAAACACGGTCCCCGGCGCGACTTTTCGATGGTCAATGGCAAACCCCGTCACCTCCGCAGCCGCATCGGTGCCAAGGAGCGCGCCCAACCGCATCACCGCTCACCCTTGGGTTTCCACAGAACGCCTGCGAATTCGGCAAGATTAACCTCACGATTGACGTCCGGCGTCACGCCAAGCAGCGGCCCGATCCGCGAGACAACTTTGCTCACAACAGGTGCCGAAACCCAGCCGGCCGTGCGCAGGCCCGAACTTTCGGCGCTCCCCTTTGGATCATCGAACATGACAATGATGACATAGCGCGGCGCATCCATCGGGAACGCACCGGCAAACGTCGAAACTGTGGAATGTTTGGCATAGCCGCCCGCACCCGCCTTATCCGCTGTGCCGGTTTTTCCGCCAACACGCAGGCCATCGGCGTTGGCTTTTCGCCCAGTCCCTTCAAGCACGACGAGGCGCAGCATCGCGCGCATCTTGTCGCTCGTGGCTTGGCTGAAAACACGCGAACCCTTGGGCGCTTTGCCGGGCTCAATCTTCATCAATGTTGATGGACGCCAGATGCCGCCATTGACCAGCGCTGCATAAGCATTGGCGAGATGCAGCGGCGTCACCGCAATCCCGTGGCCATAGCCCGATGTCATAACCGTCGCGCGGCCCCAGTCCGATGGCCAGATCGGCCGCCCGCGTTCCTTTAGTTCGATGTCGGGCGCGGTATCGAAATGGAGTTTGCGGAATATATTTTCCATTCGCGCCGCACCCAGCTGATCAGCGATCCGCGCCGTGACGATGTTTGACGAATGGACAAGCGCTTCGGGCACATTCAACCAGCGCCCCATTGGATGTTCGTCTTTGATCTTGAACCGCCCGACCGTCACTGGCTGCGTCGCATCGTAGCGCCGGGCCAACGATGTCACGACGCCCTGATCCATCGCATTGGCAAACGTAATCGCCTTGAACGTCGAGCCCAGTTCATAAACGCTTTGCGTCACATTATTGCGGCGTGAATCGTCGCTGGCTTCGCCCGGCTTGTTCGGATTAAAAACGGGCAGGGACGCCATCGCAATCAGTTCACCGGTATGGACATCGAGGACAAGGCCCGTCGCCCCTTTTGCCTGCTGGTCCACCATGCCGGCGCTCAATTCGCTTTCCATTGCAGCCTGAACGCGTGAATCGATGGAAAGAGCCACGGGTTTCCCGCGCGTCAGCGGATTGGTCAGCCGTTCCTGCAGCACGCGCTCCATACCGGTGACGCCGCGCCCGTCAAAATCGGTAAAGCCCAGCGCATGCGCCGCCAGCGTCGTCTGTGGATACAGCCGTTCCGGCTCGCGCGCATAGCCCATTGCGGGCTCACCAAGCGCATTCACTTTTGCAACGAGATCAGGCAGCGCACGGCGGCGCAAATAGGTAAAGCGTACTTTCGATTGCAGGATGCTGAGATATTCGGCTTCGCTACGTTCCGGCATGAGCGCCGCCAGCTTGGGTGCCAAGTCTTCGGGATCATTGAGCAGCTTGTTCGCGTGAATGCCGATTGACCAGGCATCGATTGTGCGCGCCAAAACCTGTCCGTTGCGATCCACAATATCGCCGCGCTTGGGGATAAGACTGCTTGCGCGAACGGACGCATTGCCCTCCGTCGAAAACGACATCCACAACAGCCGCCCCGCGATCATGGTGACCGCAGCCATGAACAATAGCATGAGCAGCATAAGCCGCTGATGTGCAACGACCAGCGACGCCTGTCGCTGGCCTTGGGCGCGGATCCGCGGCGGTTGGGCGATCAGCGTTGTCACGGACGTTTGCGGCTCTCCGGTTTTACGATGGCAGCTTTGGTGGGCGCTTTGGTAATTGAGGCCGGCTTGGCAATGAGTGCCGCTTCGCGTTTGGTCACGGGAATCATCATTGCGACGGGTTGTATTTTGGTTTTGACAGCCACTGCTTTGGCCGCTGTGGTGGCAAGTGGCTTGACGAAGGCATCGTCGGGAATCGACGGCACAGTGACATCAACCGGCTTTGGCACAGCGACTGAAGCCATCATTGGCGGCGGTGCATTCGGCGTGCCGCGCTTGGCATCAAGATCAAGCGCCACGAGTTGCGCTCCGTCGTTGACAAATTGCGTTGCTTTGGGCGCCGACAGCGCAAGAACCTCGCCATTCCACCGCTCGAGCTGGCGCAGCGACGCGCGCGTGCCCATTTCGGTCTGGAGCTGGCGCACTTCGCGTTGGGCGGCGTTGATTTGCGCCTCGACCGCTTCGAGCTTGCCACGCTCGACCGCGACTTGAAGTGAAATCAAATAAAGAAATGTCGCCGCTATCGCGACCATCGCAACCCAACCGACAGCTTTGAACCGTTGCGCAATCATGAGGCAGCACTTTCTGTCAAAGTCCAACTGGGCGCAGCGGTACGCTGGGCAGAGCGCAAAGTGGCGGAACGCGCACGCGGGTTGCGGGCAATCTCGGCGTCAGTGGCGCGGACCGGCTTTGCAACCTGTTCGAAAGTCGGCTTCGGGCCATCAGCACGCATCGGCAAATGCCGTGATCCGGCGGGCTCACTGCCCGACCGCGCGCGCATGAAATTCTTGACCAGCCGGTCTTCAAGACTGTGGAACGTCACTACGGCTAGCCGTCCGCCGGGTTT
>JAYTWA010000171.1:0-3417 GCA_043743675.1 Sphingomonadales bacterium | reverse complement strand
CGCGGCAACTCACCGCGGAAATCAGTGCGGTCAAAATTCTGTGGCCGATCAACGGGGCGGTTGGTGATCACAAAGCCGCGTCCGACGCCCGATTGAGAGACCAAAGGCGTCGAAAGCCCTTGGACGTCTCCAACGGCGATATGCGTGGCCCCTAGCGGCAAGTCGCCAGCCGGATCGGTGCGATAGCCGCGAAGCCGCAGACTGGAGGGCACACCGCGACGATCCGACGACAGCCGGGCGTCATAAGCAACCGGCCCCGCCTCGCCCGAGGCATAAAGCTCATATTGCGCATCAAACCGGTTGCCGTTTCGGCGGTCAAGCGTCGCGCCAAGGCTCGCGACAACATCAATCGATGGCATCTTGACGCCACGATAGGGCGCGCTTGATTTGGGCAAGCTGGCGAGATCGAAGACAGGCGCGCTGCTCTGCACCCGCGCACGCCTTTCAGCAGCAAGTTGCGGAGGCAACTTCCTGTCCGACTTCACATTCAGGATTGCATTGCCGGTGTCAGGACTAAGCATGACACCCAACCAGCGTGAGAGCGCCGTTGTTGCGACACACCAACCTTCGGGTGTGTCGCGAATGTCGTCTGGCGCGACTTTACGCTGTAAGTTCATGATTTGTTCTTGATTGTTCGCACGGTCGATGGTCAGCGTGTGGCGCTCGTCATAAGCCCAGCCAGTTGCGCGGCGCGACTGTTTGTCGAGGCGGACCGAAATATCGAGGGCCATGATGACATCGGCAAAATCAACGCAGACGCCTGCTGGGGTTTGATAGCCGCGCACACCATCCCCCAGCCGGTATTGGTTAAGGCGGACGTCGAAAAGAAGCGCATCATCGGCGTTGGCTTTCCACGCCTCTGCTTGTACCGGCGCCGCCGATACGATCATCGCTATGGCCGCAAAGGCCTGGCTTGCTAGGGTAAAAATGCGGCGCATCATGTGCGTCCGTTCCGTAATCCCTAGCGGATCACGACCTGTGCAACGGCAATGGTGCCGCCGCCGGTGTCATTGTCCTCAAGATATTCAACCTTGGTTGGTCCGACAAGTTGCGCCGCAACTTCGGGCGGAATTGGCAAGGTTACGACGCGGCTGGAAACTTCAGTATAAACCGCGATCCCGCGGGCCTCGAACAAAGGCTTGGCAAGACCGGGCTTTGTGACTCGGATGCGGCCATAAGTTGAACGATCGCCACTGCGCGCTAGCGTAAATGAAATCGCGTCAATCGCATCGACGCCAGACTTCGGCGTGGTCGTCAGAATTTCATTATTGGTCGGATCAATCCGCACTTTTTGCACGCCCGAAATCGCAGCCGTGACTTTCAGGCTGCCCTTGCGGATGATGATCGGGATTGTGACACCATAAATCGGCGTGAGCGCAATCGACACACCCTGTGACAGTTCTGAAGTTGCCGGCACTGCGGCGACCGAATCGGGAATCGCGCGGAACAGGATGTGCGCGCGGTATTCGCCATCGGGTAAATCAGCGGGTGCACGGACACCAATACGAATTGCCTGCGGCTGATTCGGTGCAAGTGTGACGCGACGCGGCGCATAGCTGATCATTGAGAGCGTCGATTTTTCCCGCTCGGTTGCCACATCGGGTGCAACATCCTCAACCTGACCCGAGGGGAGCATCCGCTTTAATTCCATCGAAATGCGATAAGTCGCCGTTTGCTGGCCAACATTGTTCAGAAATACTTCGGTGCCACGCGGCCCATCGAGCACGACGCGCGTGGGCGCGACAAGAAGGTCGCCGGCGGCAAATGCTGGGTAGGCAATCGTAGCGAGCGAAAGCGCGAGGATGCGCGGCGCAAATCTGAACATGGGTTGGTCCCTAAACAAAGTCACAGTAACTATGCGGTAACAAGGTTGATTTTCCGCTAACCTTTGCCCCAAAAACGAAAGGCCCACCGGTGATGGATCACCGGCGGGCCTCACGCTAAGCCTTCGTGTTAAGCGGAGGACTTATTGATAGTTGACGGTAACTGTGAAGTTGCCGGCATACGCGCCATCAGGCTGATTCGCCCCAACCGATAGCGTGCCACCGACCGAGAAGGTATTTGCAGCGGCAAGTGTAATAAGCGCTGTCGACGAAACGAGCGTCGATGACATTGCGTTCGCACCAGATGTCAACGAGACAGTTGCCGGAACCGAAACCGTTGCAACCTGTCCGATCGTGCCGACAACACCGAATGATGCTGCTGTCACTGTGCCGGTGCAAACGAGTCCGACGCCGCATGTTTTTGCGCCAGCGGGTGTGACGATAACCGTCGATGCGGCAGCGCCGGTAACGATGGTGGCATAATCAAGGTCGCTTGTCTTAGTCACGGTGATCTGCTGCAGGATCTGCGCCTTAGCCGTTGCAGTTGCGGTTGCGGCCTGTGCGCCGGTCGATGCGAATGCAGCGACGGCAACGGTGCCGACAAGTGCGGCCTTCATGAAACGATTGGTCATAATAAGATGGTCCCCAAAGAAACAAAACAGGCAGAGTGAAAGGTCCCCCCTGCTCTGCTGCCACCTCTTTGGCGTATCGGGTCTTCACAATTTCCTTCACGGACTGGTTAACGTAAACAAAGGAATTAGCGCCAAGACCTAACGATAGTCGGCAACGACGGCGATCCGGCCACGAAAATCGCCGCTCTGCCCGCCGGTCACGATAAGTACGCCGCCAAAACCAAAGGTCAGCTTGCCCTGGGCATCAAGTGTCGCGTTCGGCGACAGATCAGTGCGAATGTCCACAACTTCAGCCGTGCTACCATCCGGAGCCGTGAGTGGGATACGCAGCGGCACACTGACAGCGACCGGTGCAAAGGCTTCACCGCTGAGCCGAACAGTGCCCTTGAATGAAAAGCCGCCAAGATCAGCGAGGGCGCCCGAAACTTTGCGTGCGCCAGTTTGCGGATCGATACTGATCTTTCCCCCGCCACCCATCCGGATTTGCGCGGCGCGGCCAAGGTCAAGTGCGGCTTCGACATCAATGCGCAACGGCACGGCCGGTGCGCGTGGCACTTCACCCGGCCCAGGTGCGCACAAGCGGCATTGTGCTTGAACAGCGGGTTCAGCAAAAATCGCCAGCAGCAGAAAAAGGAAAGATTTCATTCCGGTTGCAATACCGCACCGGCTTTCAATGAATCGTTAACTACGCCATGAGGGCAGACCCAATGCCGCATTTCCGGTGTTGAATGAAAATGCGAAAGTCGCGCGTGTCCCACCGTCCCCGAATCGTCGCCATTGGCACAGCCACGCCCAGCCACGACATCCATCATGCGTTTATTGATTGGGCAGCGGCGCGGCTTACCGACCGGCGTGATGCGGCAGTGTTCGCGCGGATGGCCACCCGGTCGGGAATCGCGCATCGCTGGTCCGTATTGCCCGAAGGCGCAGATGGCGGTTCACCCGTTGATGCAGGCGGATTC
>JAYTWA010000170.1:0-6695 GCA_043743675.1 Sphingomonadales bacterium | reverse complement strand
GTCAGGCGACCGTGATCCATAACCTGCAAGAGGATGTTAAAAAGGTCGGGGTGCGCCTTTTCAATTTCGTCGAGCAGCAGGACGCTGTGCGGTTGCTGGTCGATGGCGTCGGTGAGAAGCCCGCCCTGGTCGAAGCCGACATAGCCGGGGGGCGCGCCAATCAGGCGGCTGACGCTGTGCCGTTCCATATATTCGGACATGTCAAAGCGTTGCAGCGGAATGCCCATGATGCTGGCGAGCTGGCGCGCGACCTCGGTTTTGCCGACGCCGGTGGGGCCGGTGAACAGATAATTACCGATGGGTTTGTCGGGATCGCGGAGTCCTGCGCGGCTGAGTTTGATTGCGGATGCAAGTTTCTCAATGGCGGCATTCTGGCCGAAAACCACGCGCTTCAGGTCCGTTTCCAGCGATGCTAACGATTTTGTGTCATCGGCGCTTACCGATTTCGGCGGGATTCGCGCCATTGTGGCGATGACCTGTTCAATCTCCTTGGGCGTGATAACTTTTTTGCGCTTATTTGGCGCGACAAGCATTTGCATCGCGCCGACTTCATCAATCACGTCGATGGCTTTATCGGGCAGCTTGCGGTCATTGATGTAACGCGCACTGAGTTCGACTGCCGATTTAATAGCGTCGGGCGTGTATTTGACATTGTGATGCCCTTCGAATGCGCTGCGCAATCCGGCGAGGATCTTGATTGTGTCCTCAATCGTGGGTTCGTTGACGTCGATCTTCTGGAACCGACGGAGGAGCGCGCGGTCCTTTTCGAAATGGTTGCGGAATTCCTTGTATGTCGTCGAACCGATACAACGGATCGTGCCGCCGCTGAGCGCGGGTTTAAGCAGATTTGATGCATCCATCGCACCGCCCGACGTAGCACCTGCACCAATCACCGTGTGGATTTCGTCGATAAACAGGATCGCATGCGGTAGCTTTTCGAGTTCGTTCACCACCGCTTTCAACCGTTCTTCGAAATCACCGCGATAGCGCGTACCCGCCAGCAACGCGCCCATGTCGAGCGAATAGATGACTGCTGGGAGCAGCACTTCGGGGACATTGCCCTCAATGATTTTGCGCGCCAGCCCTTCGGCAATTGCGGTTTTCCCAACGCCGGGATCACCGACATAAAGCGGGTTGTTCTTCGACCGGCGGCACAGAATCTGCACCGTGCGGTCAACTTCGGGACCACGGCCGATGAGCGGATCGACTTTACCGGCTTTCGCTTTTTCGTTCAGGTCAACGGTGAACTGCTTGAGTGCGGATTCAGCTTTGCCCTTGCCGCCTTCGCTTTTCGCAGGCTTTTCGTCGTCGGCTCCCTTTGGCGCGGACGCTTCGGGCGCGGTTATGCCCTTGCCGACGCCGTGGCTGATAAAGCTGACCGCGTCGAGGCGGCTCATATCCTGTTGCTGCAGGAAATAGACGGCATAGCTTTCGCGCTCACTGAACAACGCGACAAGCACGTTGGCGCCCGTCACTTCGTCGCGGCCCGAGGACTGGACGTGGAGGATCGCCCGCTGGACCACGCGCTGAAACCCGCTGGTTGGTGACGGGTCCGTCTGCCCCTCAGTCCGCAAGGCTTCGAGTTCATTGTCGAGATAGTTGGTAACGACATTTTTAAGCTCACCGGTATCCACACCGCATGCGCCCATCACTTGCGCGCCATGTTCGTCATCGATCAACGCGAGTAGAAGATGTTCGAGCGTCGCATATTCATGCTTGCGCGTCGCAGCGGCAGCGAGCGCATTGTGCAGGGTCGTTTCAAGTTCACGGGCAAAGGAAGGCATGTTTTGGTCCTAATGCGAAGCCTGCGGGCGCGGCTTCAGTTGAACATCATGTCGGAAGCCCGGTGCTGTCAATCAAGAACGTCCGTTGAAAGATTCACTTTAACGCCGAATAGCGCGTCAGCACTTGCACGGTGATTAACCGCTTTGTCGCGTTTGGCGCGGGTACGAATGATTTCGGATTCAAGAGCGACAATGCGTGCATCGAGTTCGGCGACCGAAAAGGGGTCGAGGTCGAGTTTGACCAAGAGGGCGATCGGGTCGCTGGCACGCGGCGGTGGCGCGATTTCGTCGGTGTCCATAATGCTATGGTTAAGGACGCGGCAGACGCTGTCAACGGGTTAGGCGGCCATGCCTTCAAATTGAAGCCGCGCGAGCCGTTCGTAGGTTCCGCCAGACCGACTGAGGCTGTCGTGCGTGCCTTCTTCGACGATGCGGCCTTCCTCCATCACGATAATGCGGTCAGCGGCCCGGACCGTGGCAAGGCGATGCGCGATAACAATGGTGGTGCGGTTGGCCATCAGACGTTCGAGCGCATCCTGAACGAGCCGTTCGGATTCGGCGTCAAGCGCCGAGGTCGCTTCGTCGAGAAGCAGGATCGGCGCATCGCGGAGGATAGCGCGCGCAATTGCCATGCGCTGGCGCTGGCCGCCCGACAATCGCGCGCCGCTTTCGCCCATGAAGGTGTCGAGGCCGTCGGGGAGTTTGCGCAAAAATTCGGACGCATTTGCGGCGTCGGCTGCGGCCCAAAGGGCTTCGTCGCTGCTGTCCCAATGACCATAGCGCAGATTGTCGCGGGCGGACGCGGCGAAGATGACGGTTTCCTGTGGCACCATCGCAATGCGCTGGCGGACCCATTTCGGATCAGTCGTTGGCAAGACAATGCCGTCGATGCTGACCGTGCCCGATGTCGGATCGTAGAAACGCTGGATCAGCTGGAACAGCGTCGACTTACCTGCGCCAGAAGGGCCGACGACGGCAACGCTTTCACCGGGTTCGATGTGCAGGGTAAAGTCACTAAGCGCGCTGACGTCCTGCCGTGTCGGATATTTGAAGACGACGTGGTCAAATGCGACGCGGCCCTGCGCGGGTAAGGGGAGGGCGATGGGGTTGGCAGGCGCGGCAATGCCGGGTTGTTCCTGAAGCAATTCACCCAGGCGCGCCGCAGCCCCGGCACCGCGCAAAAGATCACCATAAACTTCGGTCAGCGCACCGAATGCACCCGCCACGATCACGCCGGTAAAGACGAACGAGGCGATTGCAGCCCCGGTAATGTTGTTGGCCTGAACGTCCCTAGCCCCTTCCCACATGACCATCACGACCGAGCCGAATAAGAGCAGGATGACAGCCGCCGTCATAAACGAACGCAGGCGGATACGCTGCTGTGCCGTGCCGAAGGTTGATTCCGCAGCGTCGCGAATGCGTCCCGCCTCGCGTGCTTCCTGTCCGAACGCCTGCACGACCTTCATCGCACCAAGGATCTCATTCGCGGTCGAACCGACATTGGCGATGCTGTCTTGACTCTTTCGAGACAGCGCACGGAGCCGCGACGCAATGAGCATGATTGGTAGGACGACGACCGGAATACCGACGACCAACAGGGCCGCGAGCTTCGGCGACAAATAAAACAGATAGAAGAGCCCGCCGATACCCGTGAGCACATTGCGGAGCGCGACCGAGAGAGTTGTCCCGACGATCTGTTCGATGATCGAAGTATCGGCCGTCAGTCGTGACGAGATTTCGGACGGTCGATTTTCCTCGAAATAACTGGGCGACAGGCGCAGCAGGTTTTCCTGCACGGCAACGCGAAAGTCGGCAACCACGCGTTCGCCAAGCCAAGAAACGAAGTAAAAACGCAACGCCGTCGCCATAGCGAGAACGGATACGACGACGAGCAAAAGCCGGAATCCGGCGCCGATGTCCCCACCGGTGCTCGAAAAGCCCTTGTTGACGACGACGCCAAGTCCATAGGGTATCGCGAGTGTCGCAGCCGATGCCAGCGCCAGTGCGGCGAGCGCACAGACGATGTGTCCCGGATACCGCGCGGCAAAGCGCCACACGATCCGCAGGTTGCTGATTTTGCGATTGCCGTTGGGCTTGGGAGGATTACTGGCCACGCCGCGCGCCTAGCAGCGTTGTGGGCGGGCGGCAATCGGGCCCGCAGCCAAAGCGCAAAATGATGCATTGCAACATAAGTCGATTCAGTCGTAGTCTGATGATGTCGAGTGCAAAAGGGGCATCGCATCTTGCTATATAATGTCTACGAAATGCAGCGCAGCTGGCTTGCGGGGGCAAGTGCACTGGCCAACATGAGTGCAGAAATCCTGCAATCGCCGGGGCACCCGATGCGTTATTTTGGGGGTGGTCCCGTAATGGCATCCGCGCTCGAAGTGTTTGCCCATGCCGCAGCACCACGAGGGAAACCAGCGTTTGGATTCACGTCGACGGTCGTTGATGGCGTCGAAGTGGCCGTCCACGAGGATGTTGTGCTTCAGATGCCATTTGGACAGCTAAAACGGTTTGTGAAGCACGGCGTTGAAGGCGCGCCCAAGCTGTTGATCGTTGCGCCGATGTCAGGTCATTTTGCGACGCTATTGCGCGGGACCGTCGAGCGGATGCTGCCCAAACATGATGTATACATCACTGATTGGCGCGATGCGCGGGCAGTACCGTTGTCCGACGGACGCTTCGATCTCGATGACTATATCGATTATCTGATCGCATTTATGGAAAAAATCGGCCCCGGCACGCATATGCTCGCGGTCTGCCAGCCGTCCGTCCCTTGTTATGCAATGGCGGCGCTGATGTCGGCGGACAAGCACCCGTGCCGACCCAAAACGCTGACAATGATGGGTGGACCCATCGACACGCGCGAAATGCCGACGAGCGTCAACGACGTTGCGACCGAACGTCCCCATGCCTGGTTCGTGCAGAACGCCATTCAGACCGTGCCGATGATGTATCCAGGCGCAGGGCGGAAAGTGTATCCGGGCTTCCTGCAGCTCACCGGTTTCCTTGCTATGAACCTAGGCAGCCACATGCAGAGCCATTTTGCCATGTTCAAGGATCTGGTCAAAGGCGACGACGATGCCGCCGATGGTGCGAAGGCATTTTACGAAGAATATCGCAGCGTGTGCGACATGACGGCAGAATTTTATCTACAAACGATCAGCACAGTGTTTCAGGACCATAGCCTGCCCAAAGGCGAAATGATGCACCGTGATGTTCGCGTGGATCCGGCGGCGATCACTGACATTGCCATCCTCGCCATTGAAGGCGAACGCGATGATATTTCGGGGATCGGGCAGACCGAGGCTGCGTTGAAAATTTCAACGCGTCTGCCCGAAAAGATGAAGAAATACCACATGGCCGCAGGTGCCGGGCATTACGGCATTTTCAACGGATCGAAATGGCGAAATGATGTGGCGCCCGTCGTTGAGGACTGGATCGCGCGCCACAACTGAGGCGGTTCACAGGACGACTTCAGCGACCTTGTCCTTGTAATCTTCCTTTGGATCGATGCCGATCAGCATTTTGATGCCGGCAACGATGCTTGATGCGTCGATCCAGATTTCCGCTGTTTCGGCATCAAGGCGAATGAGCGCAATTTTGGGATCATCCTTGCCGTCATACCACGCAGCAACGAACGGATTCCACAGCCGCTCAATGGTCGCGCGGTCCTGCGTCGTCGACAGGTCGCCGTGTACCGTAGCCCAGACATCGTGACCCTTAGAGGCGAAATGCGCCGTGGCGCGTGATGTGGCGCCTATCTGACCGTAAAGCGCATTTTCGGTCGATGTGAAGAACCAGATCGGTCCGCCTTCGTCCGCTTCGGTCTGGGCTGTCATCGGGCGCGCGTGCCCATCATCGCCTTCAGCAAGTCCGAGGAACATGGTCCGGTCGGACTTCAGGGCTTTCCAGAATTTGGCTTTGATCTCGGCTTCACTTGGCATTGTTGCATCTCCTGATTGGCGTAGGAGATGCAACCGAGATTGACGCGAAGGGTTCCCTTACAAAACCTCAAACAATCCCGCCGCGCCCATGCCGCCGCCGACGCACATCGTCACAACGACATATTTGACGCCGCGCCGCTTGCCTTCGATGAGGGCATGGCCGGTCATCCGCGCGCCCGACATGCCATAAGGGTGGCCGATCGAAATCGCGCCGCCATTGACGTTGAGTTTTTCCATCGGGATGCCGAGTCTGTCGGCGCAATAGAGCACCTGCACGGCGAAGGCTTCGTTCAGTTCCCACAGGCCGATGTCATCCATCGTCAGGCCATTGGCTTTCAGCAGCTTGGGGATGGCGAAAACGGGGCCGATGCCCATTTCATCAGGCTCGGTGCCGGCGACGGCCATGCCGACATAGCGACCGAGCGGGGTGAGGCCTTTCTTGGCGGCAAGTGATGCTTCCATAACGACCGACGCCGACGCCCCGTCCGAAAGCTGCGACGCGTTGCCGGCCGTGATTGTCATGTCAGGGCCGAGGACGGGGCCGAGCGATTTCAGGCCTTCGATGGTGGTGTCGGCGCGGTTGCCTTCGTCCTTGGCCAGCGTCACTTCCTTGTGCGTGACTTCCTTGGTTTCCTTGTTCGTGACGGCCATTGTGGCGGTGACGGGGATGATTTCGTCATCGAACTTGCCCGCTGCCTGTGCCGCTGCTGTGCGCTGCTGCGACTGCAGCGCGTAGTCGTCCATGCGGTCGCGGCTGATGCCGTAGCGCTTGGCCACGACTTCGGCGGTTTGCAGCATCGGCATGTAGATGTTGGCATGCAAGGCAAGCAGTTCAGGATCGGGTGCGACGCGCATCTGTGGCGTCTGGACGAGACTGACGCTTTCGACGCCGCCACCAATGCAGATGTCCATGCCATCGACGATGACCTGTTTGGCGGCGGTTGCGATGGCCATCAGGCCG
>JAYTWA010000169.1:0-9397 GCA_043743675.1 Sphingomonadales bacterium | reverse complement strand
CATCCGCGCCGCAACACCAAAGTCACGAGCGTCGACGGCAAATCCCAGGCGCAGGTTGGCATCGACCGTGTCATATCCCTGGTCCTGAAGCTGATACGCGCGCAGCTTGTTGATCAGGCCGATCCCGCGGCCTTCCTGGCGAAGGTAGAGCAGTATTCCCCAGCCACTCTCGGCGATCTCGTGGAGTGCAGCGTGAAGTTGCGGGCCGCAATCGCATTTCAGACTGCCGAGGACATCGCCGGTCAGGCATTCGCTGTGCAGGCGGACCAGCGGCGGCGATCCGTCGGGCGTGCCGATCAGGAGTGCGACATGTTCTTCGATGGTTTCAGGGCTGCGGAAGGCGACGATCTCGGCCGTCTCGGACGTCGCAACGGGCAGGAAGGCGCGGGCGACGATGGCGAGGCGTTCGGCGTCGTCATAGGCGGCGATGGCATCGGGCGATGTTGTGGCGTCAACTTCGCCATCTTCACGCATATAAAAGGCGGGGAGGATGCCTGTGAGGCGGGCGAGCTCGAGCGCTGCGTTGGTGGAAATTAGCTGTTTATTTTCAATAACTAGAAACGGACCTTGGAAGGGGTTGGCCAAATCGGTCGCAGGGTCGGCGAGGGTGCGGGCGGCAGGGAGGTCGAGCCACGGCGTCCGCGCGACGATCACTGGCCCTTGGCAATCGCCAGTTTCGCGCTGATTAGTGAGCTTGAGCGTTGCGGCGCGTGATCCGGCGAGGAGGATGTTGGCAGTCTTGTCAGGATCAAATGCCGCCAGCCGCGCCTCATCGGCGGTTTCGATGGCGAGCAGATTCAACGGCCCGACCGCAACTGGCCAGCCACGGCGTAGCGCGTCAATCGCGCGGGCAGCTGATTTTGGATCGCTCAGAACGAAAACTCGGTGACAAGGGGGACATGATCGGATGGTTTGTCCCAGCTGCGGCAGGGCTCATGCACCTGATGTGCCACGGCTTGCGCGGCAACATCAGGCGTCGCCCACATGTGATCGAGCCGCCGCCCGCGATCCGACGTTGCCCAATCCTTCGCGCGGTAGCTCCACCATGTATAAAGCCGCTGCGGTGCAGGCACGAAATGGCGGCCAAGATCAGTCCAGTTTGCCGCCGCCTGCAAGGCGTTCAGCGCTGCCACTTCAATGGGCGTGTGGCTGACCACATCGAGCAATTGTTTATGCCCCCAGACATCGCTTTCGAGCGGTGCAATGTTGAAATCACCTACGATGATCGTCGGGCCAGCGAGCGTCTCCGACCAGCGCGTCATCCGTTCAATAAAATCGAGCTTTTGCCCAAATTTCGGATTGAGATCGCGGTCGGGAATGTCGCCACCTGCGGGCACATAAACATTTTCGAGCCGCACACCATTGGGCAGGCGAACACCGATGTGGCGCGCTTCGCCATTTGCCTGCCAGTCGAGCCGGTCATCCTCGATTAAGGGGACTTTGGAAAGGATGGCAACACCGTGGTGCATGGGCTGGCCGCTAAGCATCTGGTGCGCGTAGCCGAGTCGGTGAAAAGTATCGCCGGGGAACACTGCATCCATTGCCTTGGTTTCCTGGAGACAAAGTATGTCAGGCGCATGTTCGATCAGAAATCGTTCGACGATGCCAATGCGCGCGCGCACCGAGTTGATGTTCCATGAGGCGATTTTCATGGCGTCGATCTAGCGATCATCAATCGCTCACGCAAACATGCAACATAGACAAAGGCCCCCGCTCCGGGGGCGTGGAGCGAGGGCCGACCAGCGTTCGTCACGCAGGTGAGTCGCAGCAGCAAATCAGGGCAACAGGGGGGAATCCCATCATCGCCGACCGCGATTACAACACCGAAATACCCCACTCAACCTGTCGTGAATATGAACGCGGATGTTACTTCCGCGGACCGGCTGGTCGCGGGTCGCGCCATGTGAACGCTTGATCGCTGACCGGTATATTGAACTGCTGGTTGGTCAGGCGGACCGATGTGCGATTGTTCTGGGCATCAAGCGCAACCCACCCTTGCAGGCGCAATCCCGCCGGCGCAGTAGCCTCACGGGCGAACGCAAGGGTAATCACACCATATTCGGGGCGGCGGGGATCACGGGCTTCGGCAAGCACAACGCGGCTGTCACCGCCGGTCACAATTCGCGTAAACCGACTTAAATCCTTCGAGGGATCGAGCAGAACGCCGAGCGGCGAATTGCCAATTGGCCAGCGCGACACCTGTTTTACCGAATAATCGATAAACGTAAGCGCCTTGCCATCGCCAACGATGAGCAGCGGCACACCTTGCTGATATTGAAAACGGATCTTGCCGGGGCGCTTCAGGGTCAGTGTGCCGGTGAGCACTTTGCCCGCGCGGTCGGTCTGTGTGAAACCCGCAGTCATCGTGGTGACCGCTTTCAGATGGGATGTGACGAGCGACAGGTCATTAATTTGCAGGGATAATGGGGTCTGCGCCGACAATGGCGCGGCCACCGCCGCAGCGGTCAGGATCAGAACATATCGAAACAGCGGCATGGTATACTCCGGAGCGGGTTGCGCTGCTTCTGGCGGTCGCGGATTGAATGCGCGCTGAATTGCATAAAAGAAAGGGGCCGGTGCATCGCTGCAGCGGCCCCCTCCAATTTGTAAAACCAGACTGTTTATTGCTGGCCTGGAACCAGATTAACGGCCGCATGCTTGCCCCGGCGATCCACTTCGATTTCGAATTCGAGCCGGTCGCCTTCGTTGAGGCTGGTCATGCCGGCGCGTTCCACGGCCGAGATGTGTACGAACGCATCGGGCTGTCCGTCGTCACGCTGAATGAAGCCGAAGCCTTTCATGGCGTTGAAGAACTTCACCGTGCCACTGGCTTTTTCTCCAGTCAAAGTCCGCTGCGGTGCGCCACCGCCACCGCCACCGCCAAAACCGCCGCCTTCGCGCGGGGCATCGCGGTCGCGCGGAGGCGCGCGGTCGGTTACGGGCATTGGTTCGCCGTCGATCTTGAGATCAGTCGCCGAAACTTTGCCGCCACGATCAACGAGCGTGAACCCAAGAGGCTGTCCCTCGGCGAGGCCAGTCAGACCAGCCTGTTCGACCGCAGAGATATGCACAAACACGTCTTCGCCGCCATCATCACGGACGACAAAGCCGAAGCCTTTTTGTCCATTAAAGAATTTTACGATACCAGTGCCTTCGCCAACGACCTGAGCAGGCATGCCACCACGGGCACCGCCGCCGCCGGAAAAGCCGCCACTACCGCCACTGCTGCGGAAACCACCGCCGCCGCCACCGCCGCCGAATCGGTCGCCACCGCCGCCGCCACCGCTATATCGGTCGCCGCCACCACCGCCGCCGAAACGATCACCACCACCGCCGCCAGAAAAGCCGCCGCCATAACTGCTGCCACCGCCGCCACTGCCACCTTCGTCACCGAAACTGTCGCGTTTGTCGCGTCCGCGTCCGCCGCGATCACCGCGGCCACCTTTATTGAAACTCATGCCGTTCCCGTACTCTCTTCAAAATCGCCCGCCTGTATAATCCAAGAAACATCATGCGCCGGACGCGGGCATAAAGTTTCCAGACGCAAAATTATAATGCGCCACACGAGTCGTGATAGCTGAAAACCGCCAATGCTGCGAGCCAAAATCGCGCATCCCTTCATCGCAGGTAAATAATGAATGGCCGCTTGCAGCTTTGCCCCGTGAGTGCGATTGCGAAATCACACGCAAAAAGGACGTTCATGACTGTTTTTCTGCATCAGGAAGATTTGCCTGCTGGCCTCCTTGCCGCGGGGCCAGTCGCGGTCGATACCGAGACGATGGGCCTGCACCCCGCGCGCGACCGGTTGTGCCTGTTGCAAATTTCTGATGGCGGCGGCGATGAACATCTGATTCGTTTTTCATCGACCAGTGATTTTGCCGCCCCGAATTTGAAAGCGGTACTGACCGATCCAGCGCGATTGAAGCTTTATCATTTCGCGCGTTTCGATCTGGCATCGATACACGCCTATCTCGGCGTGGTCGCCGGGCCAGTCTATTGCACCAAAATCGCATCGCGGCTGACACGGACCTACACGGATCGCCACGGACTAAAGGAACTTGTGCGCGAATTGCTCGGGACTGAATTGTCGAAAGCGCAGCAATCGTCCGACTGGGGCGCTGATGAACTGAGCGACGCGCAAAAGGAATATGCCGCGTCCGACGTCCGCTATCTCCACCGGATGCGTGATATATTCGATGTTCGGCTGGCACGCGAAAAGCGGACGGCACTGGCACAGGCCTGTTTTGACTTTCTTCCGGCGCGGGCGATGATCGATCTGGCGGGCTGGGACGAAGTCGACATTTTTGCGCATGTCTGACGCCGCCACGCTTGACCGCGACAAGCGCATTGTCTGGGCGCGGCCCGGCAGTGCACATGATCGTCTGATCCGGGCGCTGCGGCTGATTCTGCCCGTTGTGATTGGCGCGCTCGCTGCGATTTTGGTCATTGCCCCGCTGGCGAAGCGTAGCGAAATCAGCTTTCTTCTCGCCAAAGACAAAGTCGACATCGCCAGCGAACGCATGCGCGTTTCGCAAGCCATGTATCGCGGTGAAGACGCCAAGGGACATCCATTTACATTAAGCGCAGGGGCTGCCGTCCAGAAATCGTCGAAAGTGCCTGTGGTCGAACTGCGCGATTTGTCAGCGCGGATTACGCTAGACGATGGTCCGGCTGTGCTGCGGACAGCGGGCGCAGCCTATGACATGAACCGTGAAATCGTCCGCGTGCCCGGCGCGTTGCAATTTCAATCAGCTGATGGGTATCGGATGGACACGAGCGGCGTCGGTGTTGACCTG
This sequence comes from Sphingomonadales bacterium, assembly GCA_043743675.1. Lineage (GTDB taxonomy): Bacteria > Pseudomonadota > Alphaproteobacteria > Sphingomonadales > Sphingomonadaceae > Sphingomonas_O. The sequence continues at coordinate 4,601 of JAYTWA010000169.1, read as the reverse complement.
AAGGCACGCACGATCATCAGCGATGGCGCAGTCACGGGGCAAATGCCGCTCGGCACGTTCAGCGCTGCATCAATGCACGCCGATCTCAACGCACGGACAGTCGCGCTCACGGGCCGCGCGCGCTTGCGTATTGTTCAAGGCGCGGTCAGAGGGCGATGATGCGCAGTTTACTTGTTCTTGCTCTTGTCCTGTCGACCCCGGTGTCGGCGCAGGCATTGAAAGGTTTCAACACCAACGCGCCGGTCGATTTTTCGGCCGATCGCATCGAAGTGCAAGACCGCGCCGGTCGGGTAGTCGTGAGCGGAAACGCCAAAGTGCAGCAGGGCGGATTGAGCCTCGATGCCTCGCGCATGACGATTGCCTACACGGGTGCGGTTGGCGGGAGCCCGACGGTGCAGCGCATTGATGCTTCGGGCGGTGTGTTTGTTCGTAGCGCAACGGAAAATGCGCGCGGCGATATTGCCATTTATGATGTAAACCGCCGCCTTATTACAATGCTGGGTGGCGTGACGCTGACCCAAGGTGCCAACACCGTGCGCGGCGGGCGGCTGGTGATTGATCTGAATTCGGGGCGGTCGGTGATTGATGGCTCGTCTGTTGGTGGTGGCCCTGGTGTTTCGGGTGGCGGCGGGCGCGTAACCGGTCGATTCTCGGTGCCGCAGCGGACAAACTGATCCTCTGATTTCGGTGGCTATGCACAAACCCTGCCAATTGCCCATCTGGTAACGATCCGTTAACCAGATGCTGCCAGCACAGGAACAATCATGAACGACGTCAATACTCTGATGCGCCCACAAAGCGCCGCGAAAAACGGCGACGGGCTTGAAGTCGTTTCGATTGCCAAATCCTATGACAAGCGTTCTGTGCTCCATGATATATCACTTACCGTCGGGCGCGGTGAAGTGTTCGGGCTGCTTGGCCCCAATGGTGCAGGCAAAACGACCTGTTTTTATTCGATCATGGGGTTGGTGAAGCCCGATTCGGGCCGCATCCTGCTTGACGGTGCGGACATTACCGGCCTGCCGATGTATCGCCGTGCGATTTTGGGGCTGGGGTATCTGCCGCAAGAAACTTCGATTTTTCGCGGGATGACAGTTGAACAGAACATCATGTCCGTGCTCGAACTGGCCGAGCCAGACAAAAATGCGCGCAAAGCACGGCTGGATCAGCTGCTCGGTGAATTTTCTTTGGATGGGCTGCGCACGTCGATGGCAACGGCGCTTTCGGGCGGCGAGCGGCGTCGTTGCGAAATCGCGCGCGCATTGGCGGCGGATCCGTCAATCATGCTGCTGGATGAACCCTTTGCGGGGATCGACCCAATTTCGATTGCCGACATCCGTGACCTGATCAAGCAATTGAAAACGCGCAAAATCGGCGTGCTGATTACCGACCATAATGTCCGCGAAACGCTTGATATCGTGGATCGCGCCTGCATCATTTACGATGGCCGCGTCCTGTTTGCCGGATCGCCCGCCGATCTGGTCGCCGACGAAAATGTGCGGCGGCTTTATCTCGGCGAGAGTTTCTCGCTCTAGCTTATGAGCTTAGCGCCTCGTCTTGACTTGAGGCAAAGCCAGTCGCTGGTGATGACGCCGCAATTGCAGCAGGCGATCAAGTTGCTGGCGTTGTCGAACCTCGAAATCGAAGCGTTTATTGCTGAGGAAATGGAAAAAAACCCGCTGCTTGATGGCGGCGCGGACGAAGTTCGGACTTCGGTTGCTGATGATGGCGATGGCTTTGATGCGCCTGATCCGAAAACCGCCGACGAACTTATCTTGAAAGGCGCGAGCGACAGCGATGCTCCGCTTGATGCCGACTTTGCCGCCGACACATTCCATCACGACGGCCCAACCGACAGCATCAGCAGCGGGGGCAGTGGCGAAGATATTGATTTCGACAGTTTTGCATGTGCCGAAGACAGCTTGAGCGACCATTTGAACAACCAGGCGGGTGAAGCGCTCTCAGGCGCGGACTTCGCGATTGCGACGCAGCTGATCGATGCGATTGACGACGCGGGGTATCTGACGGTGTCTTTGATTGACATATCGCAGCGGCTGGGTGTTCCGCTGTCGCAGGTTGAACGGGTACTGGGCGTCATCCAGTCCTTTGAGCCGACGGGTGTGGGTGCGCGAACGCTGTCCGAGTGCCTGATCCTGCAAGCCAAAGAGGCCGACCGTTACGACCCGTGCATGGCACTGTTGCTCGATAATCTCGATCTGCTCGCGCTTGGTCGGATCGCCCAATTGCAGCGGCTGTGCATGGTCGATGACGAAGACATGGCCGACATGATCCGCGAAATCCGTGGCTATGATCCCAAGCCCGGTCTGCGCTTCGGCGGCGGGCGGATCGAGGCGGTCGCGCCCGATGTTTATGTCCATGAAACGCCCAAAGGGTGGCGGGTGGAGATCAACAGCGCCAGTCTGCCCAAAGTGTTGGTCGACCGGCGCTATTATGCCGAACTTAACAGCGGCGCGCAGGACAAAGCGTCAAAAGTATGGCTGAATGATTGTCTGGCGAGCGCAAACTGGCTGGTGAAGGCGCTTGACCAGCGGCACACGACGATCATCAAGGTCGCGACCGAACTGGTGACGCAGCAGGAAGGATTCTTCCGTCATGGCGTCAGCCATTTGAAGCCGTTGACACTGAAAATGGTGGCGGATGTGGTCGGATTGCATGAATCGACGATCAGCCGCGTGACGAGCAATAAATATCTGAGCTGCGCGCGTGGGGTGTTTGAACTCAAATATTTCTTTACCAGCGGTGTGGCGTCGAGCGAGGGCGGCGAAGCGGCGTCAGCGCTGGCCGTGAAGTCGGCGATCAAGGCGCTCATATCCGATGAAGCGGCGGATGCGATTTTGTCCGATGATACCCTCGTTGATCTGTTGCGCGACAAGGGTTTCGATCTCGCTCGGCGCACGGTTGCCAAATATCGCGAGGCGATTGGCCTCGGCAGCAGCGTGCAGCGGCGGCGGGCGCGGGCGATTGAGAGTAGAGCGGCTTAGGCAGCGTTGACTAAACACGACCGCCTTACTATTTACGAGTTTCGTTAATGCCCCATCGTCTAATGGTAAGACACCGGTTTCTGATACCGTTTATCGAGGTTCGAGTCCTTGTGGGGCATCCAACGATTTAGGCAGCGGTTAGCGCCTAATCCCTCGGCAATCGCCGCATATTCTTTTCAAGATCGCGGCCCATTCGTTCGGCCATCTTGCGGAATTCGGGCATCATGGCGGCCATTGTCCCTGCCATTTCGCCCATCGTGCCGACGGCCAGACGGCTACCGTCTTCCAGTTTTTCGCGGAAGTTCGGATCGTCGCGGCGGATCATGTCGCCCAGCGTTCGGGCACCATCCCAGTTGCGATCAGCGCGTGCATCAGGATCAATTCGTGCAATCGCGGCGCGCAGTTTGTCGACGCGCAGGTCCATGAACATGTCGGCCATCGCGACCATCATGCCCGACATCGCATCCTGCGTGCGCGGATCGTTGAGCTTATCGGCCATCCGCGCCATTTCGCGGTCTTCGCGCCCAGAATCAGAATCGCGCGGCGCGGCCAGGGCGGGGCTGGTGGAAACGAGCAGCAAAGCAGCGACAGCAATCAAACGGTGCATCTTAAAAGTCCCTCGATTCACAAGAACCGTGGGCTGCAATAGGCGCAATACGCTTTCACCAAGCTGAATGCGGTGTTTTGTGCGCGCACAACCTACTCCGCCGCAACCAACGCCTTCGTATCATCGAGTGGATGCGCCAGCCGCGACAGCATTTCCTTCGGACACACTTGCCAGAAACGGTCTTTCCACCGATCCCAATCGTCGAGGATGCTGTTCGACCATTTGCTGTCGGTCGCGACGGCATGTTCGGCGATGAGCGCGCGCGCCTTTGTTTCCCAGTGACTGCTTGCAATGCGCTGCCAGATGATGCTGTCGGGATTTGCACGTCGCGCGAAATTGTCCGCGACGTCCAAAACAAATGCCATCCCCCCGCTCATCCCCGCGCCGAAATTGTCGCCGACGTCGCCCAGGATGATGGCCGTCCCGCCGGTCATATATTCGCAGCCGTTCGCGCCGCAGCCTTCGACGACGACTTCCGCGCCCGAATTGCGCACGGCGAACCGTTCACCCGCGCGACCCGCGGCGAAGAGTTTGCCCGATGTGGCACCGTAAAGCACCGTATTGCCGATTATCGTGTTGTGCTGGCTGTCGAGCGGTGAGCTGACCATCGGGCGGACCGCGATGATGCCGCCTGATAGGCCCTTGCCGACATAGTCGTTCGAATCGCCAAACACTTCGAGTGTGATCCCCTTGCACAGGAATGCGCCCAGCGACTGCCCTGCGCTCCCACGCAGGCGGACATGGACATGCCCGTCATTCAACGCCGACATGCCATATTTCGCCGTGATTTCCGCTGACAACCGCGTGCCGACCGCGCGGTGCGTGTTGCGCACGGTATAGGTCAGCTGCATTTTCTCGCGACGCTCAAACACGGGCTTGGCGTCGTGGAGGATTTGCGCGTCGAGGCTGTCGGGCACGGGATTGCGCCCGCCCGGCACGTTGAAGCGGCGCTTGTCATCATCCGCATCGACCTTGGCGAGGATCGGGTTCAG
>JAYTWA010000168.1:0-3398 GCA_043743675.1 Sphingomonadales bacterium | reverse complement strand
ACGCACCGCACGGTTCAGCATATCAAGAGCCTTGGAAAGCAGGCCGGGATTTCGCTGAACCCCGCAACGCCCGCCAAAATGCTCGATTATCTGATCGACGAGATTGATCTAGTGCTGGTCATGAGTGTGAACCCCGGGTTTGGCGGGCAAAGTTTTATCGAAAGCCAGCTGCGCAAGATCGAATCAATCCGCAAGATGATCGACAAGACCGGGCGCGACATCGCGTTGCAAGTCGATGGTGGCGTGACGACCGAAACTGCGCCGCGCATCATTGCCGCCGGGGCCGACGTGCTGGTCGCTGGCACGGCGACCTTCAAGGGCGGCCCTTCTGCTTATGCCGACAACATCCGCAGCCTCCGGGGTGGCTGACGGCGTGGACGAGAATGACGAGATCGAGTCCGGCAAACGGCTCGTCCGTGTTGGCGAAAAGGGGCTGTCGCTCGGCGAGCGCGTTGCTAATCATTTTTACCGGCTGACGTGGCGGACACCGCTCCACGCAATGCGGCTGAAGGGGCGGTATCCACTCAAACTGCTTGCCGTGCCGACCGATCCGATGCCGGGCAATCGTCAGGCAGGGCAATGGATGCTGTCGGGCACCATGCGTTGGCGTGGCGAAAGCATTGCCATCGACGAGATCAGCTTTGCGGGTGATGCGGTGTCGCCGCAATTCGCTGACTATCTGCACCGCTTCGAATGGTTGCGTGATCTTGCCGCTGTGGGGGATCGTGCAGGCTGTGCACCCGTCGCTGAAAAGCTGATGCGCGCCTGGCTTGCGGCACATGGTGAGACCGTAAGCGATGCCGGGTGGCGGCCCGATCTGGTCGGCTGGCGCACGTTATTCTGGGTTGCCCACGCGCCGCTGATCCTGTCATCGACGGACCTTGTGTATCGCTCGTCCGTGCTGAATGCGCTGGCCCGTGGCGCGCGGCATCTTGATCGCGGGGCCGACCGCGCGACGCAGGGCAATGCCCGGCTCGCGGCGTGGACGGGCATTGTCGCGGCAGGTCTGCTTGTACCGGGAGGCGAACCACGGCGCACGTTTGGCGAAGCGGGGTTGCAACGCGCAATCCTCAGCGGGTTCAGCGAAGACGGCGGCGTCGTCAGCCGTTCGCCCGTCGATCAGGCGGAAGCCATTATCATGATGGCCATGCTCGACCAGGTTTATGATGCCCGGCGATTGGAAGCCCCCGAATTTCTGGCAACCCTGCAATTGCGCGCAGTGGCGGCACTACATGGCGTCACCCTGGGCGATGGCGCTTTGTCGAGCTGGCAGGGATCGGGGCCGGTCTCTGCCGATCATATCAAACAAGTTGTCGCCGCCAGCGGTATCCGCACCCGTCCCTTACGACAGGCGCGCGACTGGGGGTATCAGCGGATGGCGGGCGGCGCGACTGTCGTCATTTGTGACGCGGCCCCACCCCCCGCAAGTCGCATCGGCGGCGGCGGGAGCGCGTCGACGCTGGCATTCGAATTGTCCGATGGCGAAAAGCGCCTGATTGTTAATTGCGGCGGCGGGCGCGGGACAGCACCAATTCCTGCCGACCTCGCCAATGGCTTGCGCACCACGGCGGCGCATTCGACATTAGTGGTGGGGGACAGCAACTCCACCGCCATCCATGCCGACGGCACATTGGGCGCGGGCGTCCGCGCCGTCGAGCTGGACCGCCAGGAAGCCGAAGGCGGCAGCAAAATCGACGCCAGCCATGACGGCTATGCCAAGCGCTTCGGTTTCATTCACAAACGAATGCTCGCGCTGTCGGGCAATGGCCGCGAACTGCGTGGCGAGGACGCACTGCTGCCTGCCCCGCGCCGTCGCAAAGCGAGTGTCGGAGCGCATTTCGCGATCCGCTTTCACTTGGCGCCCGGTGTCGAAGTCACGCCGACAGCAGACGGGCAAGCAGCGCTCCTACGCATCAACCACGGCCCTTTGTGGCAATTTCGGTGTCGCGGGGGCGCGCTAACAATCGAGGAAAGCCTGTGGATTGACGCGGGCGGACGCGCAGTGCCGAGCCTGCAATTCGTCGTCTCTGGCGAAGCGGCGGCCGGCGGGGCAACCGTCGGATGGTTATTGAAACGAGCGGGATAAGATGAGCGACATTCAGATTAAACGGGCGCTGTTGTCAGTGTCCGACAAAACCGGTTTGGTTGAACTCGGCCAGACGCTGGCGGCGCACGGCGTTGAGTTGGTCTCGACGGGCGGCACTGCGAAAGCACTGCGCGATGCAGGCTTAACCGTCCGCGACATTGATGACCTGACCGGCTTTCCCGAAATGATGGATGGGCGGGTGAAGACGCTGCATCCCAATGTCCACGGCGGCTTGCTCGCCGTTCGCGACAATGCCGACCATATGGCGGCCGCCGATACCCATGCGATTGGCATGATCGACCTCGTCGTCGTCAATCTTTATCCCTTCGCAGCGACCGTCGCGAAGGGCGCAGGCCGCGACGAAATTATCGAGAATATCGACATCGGCGGCCCGTCGATGATCCGGTCTGCCGCTAAAAATCACGCACATGTTGCTGTTTTAACAGATCCCGCTGATTATGCCGATCTTGCCTCCGGCCTCACAACGCTTGACCAGCGCAAGCGGCTCGCGGCGAAAGCCTATGCGGCAACCGCGGCCTATGATGCGATGATTGCCGGCTGGTTCGCGACCGTGGATCGGAAAGAAATGTTCCCCGCAACTGTCACGACCGGCGGCACGCTGGCCACGATACTGCGCTATGGCGAAAATCCGCATCAGGCTGCCGCGCTATATCTGACGAACGGCGCGGATCGCGGCATTGCACAAGGCGTGCAGGTTCAGGGCAAGGAACTCAGTTACAATAATTATAATGACGCCGATGCCGCGCTTGAACTGGTCAGCGAATTTCGCGACGGGCCGCCCACAGTGGTCATCGTCAAACATGCCAATCCGTGCGGCGTGGCGAGCGGCGATACACTAATTGAAGCCTATCAAGCGGCCTTGGCATGTGACAGCGTATCGGCATTCGGCGGGATCATTGCGGTCAACCGTCCGCTCGACGGCGCGACAGCCGAGGCAATCAGCGGCATTTTCACCGAAGTCGTCTGCGCGCCCGATGCCGATGCCGATGCCCGCGCGGTTTTTGCCAAAAAGAAAAACCTCCGCCTCATCCTGACTGGCGACCTGCCTGATCCGGCGCGCGCTGGCATGACGATGAAGACAATTGCGGGCGGTTTGCTGATCCAGACGCGCGACAATGGACAGCTGGGCGACCTGAAAGTGGTGACGAAACGCGCACCCACGGCGCAGGAACTGACCGACTGCCACTTTGCCTGGACGGTCGCCAAACATGTCAAATCAAACGCCATCGTTTACGCCAAGGACGGCAGCACAGCGGGCATTGGCGCGGGACAGATGAACCGCCTTGAATCT
>JAYTWA010000167.1:0-8090 GCA_043743675.1 Sphingomonadales bacterium | reverse complement strand
GTAATCTTCACGGTCCAGTCGCGCCACGGGCCAGTGATCATTTCATTTGTTGCAATGATTTTGGCAAAATCAGCCGTGGCCGAAATCTGCGCGCGGACGTGCGCATTCGTGCCCTCGCCAACAAATCGCGTCCATAGCAGTACGGAGTCCGTATTCGGCTCCCCGCTTGCGACATTATGCGTGAAGCCCTTGGCGCTACTCAGCATCTGCGCCATCACTGCGCCACCGGGGAGCAGCAGGCCACCCAGCCCGAAAGCGGCAGTGGTAATCAGCTGGCGGCGGTCAATACGGATCATTTGTTACTCCTGCTCGGGGATTGTTTCGCGACGATGACGATGGGCGTTTCTCTAGGCCCGTTCCACACTCGATACGGCATCTGCCGCGCGCAACGTCGCAATAATCCGCATCAGATGCTGGACGTCATGCACTTCCAGATCAATCCGGAAACTGTGAAAACTAGCGTCGCGGTTTTCGAGCTTCAGGTTCAGGATGTTCGCCTTATGCGTCCCGAATATCCCCGCCATCACACCCAGCGACCCCGGCTCGTTCTTCAAGACCACGGCCAGCCGCGCCGCGCCGCCGTCGGACCCATCGCCCCACGCCAGATCGACCCAATCGGCATCAATCCCGTCGGCCAACTGCGCGCAATCAATCGCGTGAACGACAATCGCTTCATCGGCGCGGCGCAGGCCGACAATACGATCACCGGGCACCGGATGGCAACATTCGGCCAAGTTAAACGCAACCCCCGGCGTCAATCCCTTGATCGAGATCGCTTCGCGCTGCTGCGGGGCTGGTCCGGTCACATCGCCGCCTGCGGAGCCTGGCATCAGCGCTTCAATGACTTGTGCATCGGTCAGCGACGCCCGCGCAATCGCTTCCATCAGTGCGCCTTCGTCAGCCAGTTTCAACCGTTTCAATGCGGCTGCCATCGCACCACTTGCCAATATCGCTGGCAAGCGCGCCACAATTTCATCATAAATCTTGCGGCCCAGCGCGACATTTTCGCCCTGCTCTTTTTTTCGGACATATTGCCGGATCGCTGATCGCGCCTTGCCCGTTGCGACAAAGTTCAGCCAAGCTGGTTGCGGCTCCTGCGCCTTAGACTTCAAAATCGCGACCTGATCGCCATTTTCGATTTGCGTGCGCAACGGCACGACGCGGCCATTGATTTTCGCGCCGACCGCTTCGTTGCCCAACTTGGTGTGGACCGCATACGCAAAATCAACCGGGGTCGCGCCTTTGGGCAGCTGAAACAACTCCCCCTTTGGCGTGAACGCAAAGATGCGATCCTGATACATCGCCATGCGCGTGTGTTCGAGCAGCTCTTCGGCTGTGTCGGCATTGTCGAGAATTTCAACCAAGTCATCGATCCACCGCGACGGCACGTCGGGACGTTTCGCGCCTTGTTTATATGTCCAATGCGACGCCAGACCATATTCGGCCTGCGCGTGCATTTCGGAGGAGCGGATCTGTATCTCGATCCGCATCTTTTCCGAATGGATCACCGACGTGTGCAGCGACCGATACCCGTTGCGTTTCGGCGTCGAGACATAATCCTTGAACCGACCCGGCACCATCGGCCAGCGCTGATGAATGGCGCCCAGCGCCGTGTAGCAAGCCCCTGAACCCGGAACGATCGCCCGAAACGCCATCACATCGGACAATTGTTCAAAACTAATGTGCCGCTCGGCCATCTTTTTCCAGATTGAATAGGGGTGCTTTTCGCGCCCCGAAATATCGGCTTCAACGCCCGCACGGCTAAGGAGCAGTTTCAGGCCCGACGCGATCCGCGCCACTTGATCGCCACCGCCTTCGTGTAACTGCTCAAGCCGCTTGGTGATCGACGCATAAGCATCAGGTTCCAGTTCACGAAACGCCAGCGTCTGCATCTCGTTCATGAATTCATACATGCCAATCCGCTCGGCCAGCGGCGCATAGATATCCATCGTTTCCTTGGCGATGCGGCGGCGCTTGGCGGGGTCGCTGATGAAATGCAGCGTCCGCATATTGTGCAGCCGATCCGCCAGCTTGACCAGCAGCACGCGAATATCATCCGACATCGCAAGCAGGAATTTACGCAGATTTTCCGCCGCGCGCTCATTCTCGGTTTGCGCTTCGATTTTGCTAAGCTTGGTCACGCCATCGACCAACCGCCCGACCGAGGGGCCAAATTTGCTGACGATTTCTTCCTGCGTGGTCAGCGTGTCTTCGATGGTGTCATGCAGGATCGCCGTGACAATGGTTTCATCGTCGAGGTGAAGGTCGGTCAAAATACCCGCGACTTCGATCGGGTGACTGAAATATGGATCCCCCGATGCGCGCAGCTGGCTCCCGTGCATCTGCATCGAAAACACATAGGCGCGATTGAGCAGCGCTTCGTCCGCGTTGGGGTCATAGGATTTGACCCGCTCCACCAATTCATATTGCCTAAGCATAGCAGCATGATGGGGTTAGCGCGGGGTAAGATGCAACCGCCGAATTCAATTAAATACGCATCACCGGAAATGACATCGCGACATTCGACCGCGCATAGGTGCCCCCATGTTCACGCAGGACCGCGGGATCATGCGAAAAGCCGAGCTTTTTATACAAATGAATGGCGGCCTCGCACTTCGAATTGGTCAGCAGATAGAGCTTCGTCATCCGCATTGTCGCCGCACGATCCAGCACCGCGCGCAGGAGAAATTCACCTGCTTTCAGACCCCGGACAGTTTCATGCACGCCCATTTTGGTCAATTCATATTCGCCCTCGCCGCTTTTCATCAGCGCGCAGGCACCCACAATGCCATGTGCTTCCGATTTGACCAGCAGGATCACCCCGCCCGGATCAATGATAAATTCACGCGGATTTTCGAGAACCTCGCGGTCATGATCCTCCAGCACGAACATCGACAATATCCATTCGACATTGATGTCGTGAAACGCCTTTGCGTGTTCATCGGCATATTCGACGATGGAAAGATTGGCCCCAGTCATCCCTCCGCCATGCGCGACAGCACCCAGACACGCAAGGCACTGGCCAGATTGGGCACTTTCGTCGCAGCAATCCGCTCCGCATCAATCCGCGCGATCAGGGCGTTGAGCGGAAGTTGCTCGGCGACCGCTGCATCGTTCAGCGCCATCCAGAAAACAGGCTCCAGACTGATCGACGTTTCATGCCCCGCAATCGTGACGGATCGTTTGATGGGAGGATGATAGGGGCTCCTCATCAATACATATGCTGCCCACCGTTCAACGACAGCGTCGATCCTGTCACGAAACCACCTTCCTCGCTGACCAAAAACGCCACGCCGCGCGCGATTTCGCTCGCTTGCCCCAGTCGCCCCACAGGGATTTTCGCGACGATCTTGGTTAGCACTTCGGCGGGGACGGCAGCGACCATATCCGTGTCGATATAGCCCGGCGCGATGGCGTTGACGGTCACGCCCTTCTTCGCGCCTTCCTGTGCCAGTGCTTTCGTAAAGCCGTGGATGCCCGATTTTGCAGCGGCATAATTGACTTGGCCATATTGCCCCGCCTGCCCGTTGATCGATCCGATGTTGACGATCCGCCCCCATCCGCGAGCGGTCATCCCGCCGAACGTTGCTTTTGCCATGTTGAAACAACCGCCCAAATTGACACGCATCACGTCGTTCCAGTCTTCAAAACTCATCCGCGCCAGCACGCCGTCGCGCGTGATCCCGGCATTGTTGACGACGACGTCAACGGGGCCAAGGTCTGCCTCGACCCGCGCGCACCCATCAATGCACGCCTGATGATCGCCCACATCCCATTTATAAACGGCAATGCCATGCGCTTTGGAAAACGCCTGCGCCTTTTCATCATTGCCCGCGTAATTCGCGGCAACGGTGATTCCCATGTCTTTGAGCGCAAGGCTGATCGCCTCGCCAATGCCGCGGGTGCCGCCGGTTACAATCGCGATACGTGCCATATGCCCTCTCCCTTATTTAGAAGCAGCTTAGGCAGGCGAAACCCAGCCTTCAAGCTCACGCGACAGTATAATGCGCAACATTTTTATGCCTTCGTCGCTCGCGTTCAGGCAGGGCACAGTGATGAGTTTTTCACCACCGCCATCGACAAAGGTTTCGCGCCCCCGGATCGCGATTTCCTCGAGCGTTTCAAGATTATCTGCCGAAAACCCTGGCGTCACGACAATAATATTCTTGTTCCCCTCCGCCGCCAGCCGCGCAAGGGTCGCTTCGGTCGAGGGTTCGAGCCACTTCGCCTTGCCGAGTTTCGACTGAAAACTGACGACCAGTTCGCGCCCCAACGCCTCACTCAACAACCGCGCGGTCTTCTGGCACTGACAATGATAGGGATCACCCTTCATCAATGTGCTCAGCGGCATCGAATGAAAGCTCGCGACAATCGCGTCAGGCTTGAAATCAATCGCGGCCAGCGTCGCTTCGACTGATGTCTTCAGCGCAGTGATATAGGCCGGATCGTCATGATAGGGTGGCAGCGTCCGCAGCGCCGGTTGCCAGCGCATATCCTGCAATTGTTCGAACAGCTTGTCGTTGACGGTCCCCGTCGTCGCGCTGGAATATTGCGGATAAAGCGGCGCGACGAGGATCCGATCGCAGCCCAGACCTTTCATCACTTTCAGCCGCTCGCCAATCGACGGTGATCCATAACGCATCGCATAATCAACGGTCACCCCCGGCCCGAACGCGCCCGCCAGCGCTGTTGCCTGATCGCGCGTGACGACTTCGAGTGGCGACCCTTCTTTCATCCACACTTGTTCATAGGCTTCGGCGGATTGCTTGGGTCGTGTGTTAAGCACAACCCCGCGCAACAACGGCTGCCACAGGATCGCGGGCAATTCGACGACGCGGCGGTCCGACAGAAATTCTTTCAGATAGCGTTTAACGCTTCGCGCGTCGGGCGCATCGGGCGTACCCAGGTTGACGATTAGCACGCCAATCTTGCGCGCAGCAACGGGGGGGTGATCTGCAGGTAACATCATCGCCGCACCAATGGCAGCGCGCGGAATCGCTTCCCCGATCCTGCATAAAGCGCATTGGCAATCGCGGGCGCAACCGGCGGCACGGCCAGCTCGCCAACGCCTCCCGATTGGTTCGGACTGTTGAGCAATTCAATCTCAATCCGAGGCGCATCGGCAAGGCGTGGCAGCCCGAGCGCACCCAATCGCGTTGGCCCCGCCAGCCCGCGTATTACATCAACCGGCGCACCCGTCGCCGCGGCCATTCCGAACATCAATCCACCTGCAATCTGCTGTTTAACTATATCGGGATTGATCACCCGCCCGCAATCAACCACCGCGACCAGCCGCGACACACGAACCCGACCGCCGACACCGCCAAGGTCCGCCTCGGCGAAAACCGCGATATGGCTATCGGCCATGCTGTGGCAAGCCAGCCCTTGGCCCGTACCCACAGCCCCGCCCTGCCAGCCACCCGTTGCCGCCACGCGGGACAAACATTGGGCAAGGCGCGGGTTGTTGCCCAGCGCCGCCATCCGCACCGAAAATGGGTCAACACCACTGACCGCTGCCAGCTCATCAATAAAACATTCGGTAAAAAATGCCGTCAGGCCATAGGCCCGCCCACGCCAATCGCCCGTCGGCACACCAATTTTCGCCGGATGATGATCAATCGCATAGCTGGCAAAGGCATAAGGCGGCACCGCGCCTGCAACGGCTTCGGGTGCACTTTCCCCATAAGCGCCGCGCATCGCGGCATCGGCATGCGCACCATCCCACACGCGTGCTTTCAGTTCAGCCAGCGACGCGGGCACGGCAATCTTTGCCAGCCACCCCTCGACTTGCCCGGCGGGGCTGACTTTGCCCGTCATCCGCGCCGCCGCCGCTGGTCGAAACCGGTCCTGCCGCATGTCTTCGGCGCGGCTCCAGATCAGTTGCACCGGGCGTTTCAACCGCTCCGCCAGCACGGCAACTTGCGCGGCAATCTCAACTTCAAAGCGCCGCCCGAATGATCCGCCGATCATCATCGGGTGCACCGTCACCTTATCTTCAGCCATGCCGATGGCGTTCGCAGCGGCCTTTCCCGCAAGACCGGGCACTTGGGTTCCGATCCAAAGCTGCATCCGCCCGCCTTCGATATGCGCGGTCGCTGCCATCGGCTCAATGGCAGCATGCGCGGCAAGGCCAATGCGATACTCGGCAGTCACCACGGTTGCGCCACGAAACGCCGCGCCAACATCGCCGACGCTGGCCACGCGCGTGCCTTCGTCAAACGCAATGTCCAGCGCCTTGTCGATGCTCCGGTTGCTTGCCAGCCCGCCGGTTGTAACAAATTTGGGTCGCATAAGCTCGACCGCGCGGTTCGCTGCCCACCAGTTCGTCGCGACTGCAGCAACCCAACGCTCGGTCTCAACAACTGACAGCACACCCATAATCTTGTCAGCGGCAGCCTTGTTCACCGATTTCAGCCGCGTATCGCCCAGTGGCCCCTGTGCAATCGCGGCATACATCATGTCGGGCAGGCGGATGTCGGCGGCATAGTTGACGGACCCGTCCACCTTGGCCGGCAAATCGAGCCGAGGCACTGAATGACCCGAAAGGCGATTGTCCCTGTCCGTGCGCAACGCGACATTGGCGGGTACTTTCAGGCCTGCCGCTTCTGCCGCCACTTCACCAAAGCGCATCCGATCATTGCCGCGCACGACAAAGCCCGCTTCGGTATCACAGGCTTCCCAATCAGCATCCCATCGTTTCGATGCCGCTACACAGAGCAGCGCCCGTGCCGCTGCTCCCGCATCACGAAGGATTGCTTCGAACCCACGCACGGAAGTCGATCCTCCGGTCGCCATTTCGGCCCCGCGCGCCGTGCCAAACCATTCCTCGGCCAGCAGATTGTTTGCATAAGCCGGGTTGGCAGGGGCCGCTTCGACAGCAACCGTCCGCCAGTCTGCGCCAAGTTCATCCGCCACGATTTGTGGCAAGGTGGTATAGACGCCCTGCCCCATTTCAACCTGCGGCACGACAACCGTCACATGCCCGTCAACGCCGATTTTCACAAAACTGTTAAAAACATGTTCGCCGGCTGCGGCAACCAGATTATCGGGAAACACGCGCGGCCACACGGCCCAGGCAACAATCAAACCAACACCCGCCCCGCCGCCAATGAGCAAGTTACGCCGTGAAATGCCTCTTATACCGTCTTCGCCCATCTGCTGCCTGATAAGGGGCAGTTCACAAACACGCCAGCACCCAAAATGGCGAAGCCGGACCCGCGCTTTGACGCAGGCCCGGCCTCTAACTCTCAATAAGCGACCCGAGAGTATCTCTTAGCGGCAATTGCCGTTTTTATCGATTGCGCGACCCGCCAATGCACCGGCACCCGCACCAAGGATCAAACCGGTAGTGCTCGGCTCGTTAAAGCGCCCGCCACGGCCGATCTCACGACCCAGAAGGCCGCCGGCAATCGCACCAATGATGGTACCGGTCGTTCCGCTGCTGCGGCGACACTGGCGATAATCCTGACGATATTCGCGGCGATTGTCATAGCCGCTGTTGCGATAACCACGATCATAGCCACGGCCATCATAACCACGGTTGTCATAACGGCGGTCATCATAACCACGGTCGTAGCCACGACCCTGATAATAATCACCGCGTGAATAATGATCTTGTGCCATGGCGGGTGTTGCGGCGACGCTGGTCAGCGCGACACTAGCGACAGCAAATGCACCCAGGAATTTCTTCATCATCGAACGTCTCCTTGCTTGCGACCCATAATCTCGATGACCCTTCTCTAAAGTGATTCGCGTGGCGCAAAGCTGAACATGGCTGTTAGGGAATGTTCAGGTGGCGATGATCAGCTATGGGGCGAGGCAATGCGTCGTTTTCTCCCACTTGTCCTACTATTCCTACTCGGCCAGTGCCTTGGTGGATCAACGCCCGGCGCGCCCAGCCCGGTCGTATCGCAACGACTAACCATCACGAGCACACCGGTCCTGCTCGATTCATCGAACCCATCGCGGCGGCGTGTTGGGGCGCTCACATATCTGGGCGGCTGGAAACTGACCAGCGACGTTCGTGCCTTTGGCGGCTTGTCAGCGCTCGACGTGAACGGCAATCGGATCACCACCGTCAGCGACATCGG
>JAYTWA010000166.1:0-2981 GCA_043743675.1 Sphingomonadales bacterium | reverse complement strand
AAGACGCCTGAATATGAAGACACGTTTTTCCGGGACACCATCGGTTATTCGGTGGGCACATTGGGCATTCACCGTGTCGGCCTGTTCTTGGCGCTCAGTGCGGCGTTCTGGAGTGCGGTCTGCATCATTATTTCCGGACCGTTCTGGACACGTGGATGGCCCGAATGGTGGACATGGTGGCTCAATCTGCCGGTCTGGGCTTGAGGGGAGAATAGATCATGGCAAGTTATCAGAATATCTTCACTCAGGTTCAATTGCGCGGCACGCCCGAAATGGGTGTCGATCTGCCCGCCGGAAGTTCCAAGCGCGTCGGCAAGCCCGGGTATAGCTATTGGATGGGCAAACTGGGCAATGCGCAGATCGGGCCAATCTATCTCGGCACGCTCGGCACCCTGTCTTTGGTCTTTGGCCTGATTGCGTTTGAAATTATCGGGCTCAATATGCTGGCGTCGGTCAACTGGGATCCGATCCAGTTCGTCCGGCAGCTTTTCTGGCTCGCGCTTGAGCCGCCGGCACCGAAATGGGGCTTCAGCCCGTTTGTGCCGCTGGCCGAAGGGGGCTGGTTCATCCTTGCGGGCGCGTTCTTCACGCTTTCGGTTGTTCTGTGGTGGGTCCGCACCTATCGGCGTGCACGCGCACTCAATATGGGTACGCATGTTGCCTGGGCTTTTGCGAGCGCGATTTGGCTGATGCTCGTGCTGGGCTTTATCCGTCCGATGCTGATGGGCAGCTGGGCCGAAGCCGTGCCTTATGGCATTTTCCCGCATCTTGATTGGACCGCCGCTTTTTCGATCCGGTACGGCAACTTGTTCTACAACCCGTTCCACGCGCTTTCGATTGCGTTCCTTTATGGATCGACATTGTTGTTCGCGATGCACGGCGCGACGATCCTTGCGGTCGGCCGTTACGGCGGCGAACGCGAAATTGAACAGATTACGGACCGCGGGACCGCATCCGAACGTGCGGCCTTGTTTTGGCGCTGGACGATGGGCTTTAATGCGTCGATGGAATCAATCCATCGCTGGGCATGGTGGTTTGCAGTGCTAACCACGCTGACCGGCGGGATCGGCATTTTGCTGACCGGAACGGTTGTCGATAACTGGTATCTGTTTGCGCAGGAACATGGTTATGCGCCGATTTATGCACCAACCGGGGTCATTGATCCCGCCACTTTGCCGGGGGCAGGACAATGACCCAGACGCGCTTATCAATCCTGATCGCAGCCAGTGTGTCGTTGACGCTGGCGGGCTGTGAGATCGGTCCGAAAGCGACGACGCAGAACGGCTTTCGCGGCACGGGCATGAACCAGATCGTCAACAACAGCAAAGTGACGCGGCAACAGGCGATCCCCGCCAATGTCTATGAAACGCCCGACGACAGCGGGCCGCGCGCCAGTGAAACCTATCAGAATGTTCAAGTGCTTGGCGGTATCAGCACTGAACGGTTCAACCATTTCATGGCCAACATGAATAACTGGGTGGTCCCGGCGGGACTGCCTGAAAGCGAGCAGGGCTGTAATTATTGCCACAACCCCGCGAACATGGCGTCGGATGAGAAATATCAAAAAGTCGCTGCGCGCAAAATGATTCAGATGACGCAGAACATTAACGTGCAATACACAAGCCATGTGAAGCAGACCGGCGTGACGTGCTGGACCTGTCACCGTGGCAATGCCATTCCGCTCAATCGCTGGTCGATCGACGGTCCGGAAGGCAATGGCACGATTACGGGGCAACGCTGGGGCCAGAACAAGCCCGATGCACGGGTTGGTTTTGCATCGCTTCCAGGCGGCACCGCGTCAAAATATTTCCTCGGGTCAAGCAGCATGGCGGCGCGGGTGAACAACACGGGTATTCATCCGTCACCCGACCATGTCGTTTCGGTGAAGGAAGCCGAAAATGTTTATGGCATCATGATCCGCATGTCGACGGCGCTGGGCGTCAATTGCACCTATTGCCACAACACGGGATCGTTCCAGTCGTGGAACATGAGCCAGCCGACGCGCGCACTGGCGTGGTATGGCATCAAGATGGTCCAGAATTCGAACGAGAATTATGTAACGCCGCTGGGTGCGGTGCTCCCGGCGAGCCAGAAAGGCCCGCATGGCGACCCGTATAAAATCAACTGCGCGACGTGTCACAATGGCATCAACAAGCCGATGTATGGCGTAAGCATGAGGGCTGAAAATCCGGCATTATGGCCCGCCGGATTGGTTACGTCTTCGGCAGCGATCATGGCGCCAAAGGCTGACCCCAACGCGACGGCGGCCAGCTGTGATGCTGATTTCAGCAAGGCACTGGCAGGTAAGACTGTCGAGTTCGATACGGGTGCAGCGACCATCCGTTCGACATCGGCGGCACTGCTTGACGGGCTTGTCCAGATTGCGGGTCGTTGTTCGCGGTTCAAAATGTCGGTTGAAGGACATACAGACGCGACGGGCAATGCAGCAGCAAACCTGAAACTTAGTCAGGCACGTGCCGGAGCCGTTGACAAATATCTGTCCGAACGCGGTGTTGCGGCGGCTCAGCTTGTGGCGACCGGCTACGGCCAGACGCGGCCGCTGGATACGTCGGGAACCCCTGTAGGGAACCAGCGCAACCGGCGGATCGAAATCAATGTCGGGGCCGCTGCTAGCGGAGGAACCTCAGCGGGGCAGTAGCCTCAATTTGGAACTCTGCGGATGCCATCCGGTTGCGCAGATGAAAGTCTTTGTGATTAAGAGAAGGCTAAGCACTTTTTGCTAAGTCGCGAAGATGGGTGCTTCGCTTTCTGATCAAAACCGTGCGCAGTTGCGCGATGTTGTCGTGATCATCTTCGTGCTTTTCGCGTTCGCAGTGCCGCTTTACCGCTGGTGCTGGCCATTACAGACGACAGATATGGATGGTGCGTATCTCGTCTGGTATGACCATATTCTGACGCATGGGCGGATTGCCGCTCTTGGCATTCCGATTGGCAATTATAACCCGCCCTATCTGTACCTG
>JAYTWA010000165.1:0-20968 GCA_043743675.1 Sphingomonadales bacterium | reverse complement strand
AGCGACGAAGCCATTCGCATTGTCATCGAACCGCGTAGCCGCGCCGTTGATCCGCATGTGTTGATGGAAAGTCTGTTCCGGCTGTCCGAACTTGAAGTCAAAATCCCGCTTAACCTGAACGTGCTCGGCGCGGACCGGACGCCGCGCGTGATGAGTTTGAAAGCTGTGCTGACCGACTGGCTGGCGCATCAGATCGACGTGCTGGTCCGGCGCGCCACGCACCGCTTGGGCAAGATTGATGACCGGATCGAGCTGCTCGACGGCTATCTGATTGCGTTTTTGAATCTGGATCGCGTGATCGAGATCATCCGCACCGAAGATGAACCGAAGCCCGTGATGATTGCCGAATTCGGGCTGAATGACCGGCAGGCCGAAGCGATCCTCAACATGCGGCTGCGGTCCTTGCGGCGGCTTGAGGAAATGGAAATCAAGACCGAGCGCGAGAAGCTCGACAAGGAACGCGCGGACTTGGCGGCGCTGATCGAAAGCCCGGCGCGGCAACGGACCAAACTCAAGAAAGATCTGGCCAAACTGCGCGAGAAATACGGGCCGGAAACAAAACTTGGGCGCCGACGGACGGTAATCGAAGAAGCGGCGCCGCCACGTGATATTCCGCTGGACGCGATGATCGAGCGCGAGCCGGTGACGGTAATCCTGTCGGCCAAGGGCTGGGTCCGAGCGCTGAAAGGGCATGCTGATCTGGCGAGTGCCGAAACGGCAAAGTTCAAGGAAGGCGATGGCCCGGCGTTCGCCATCCATGCACAGACGACGGACAAGATATTGATCGTGGCCAGCGATGGCCGGTTCTACACGCTTCCTGCGGACAAGCTGCCCGGCGGCCGTGGCTTTGGCGAGCCGGTGCGGTTGATGATCGATTTGCCCGGCGATGTCGGGATTGTGCAAGTGCTGGCTGCGCGGGCGGAAGCCAAACTGCTGTTGGCCGCGTCGGACGGGCGCGGGTTTGTGGCAAAGGTCGCCGACATCATCGCAGAAACACGCAAAGGGCGACAAGTTGTCAATCTGCGAACGGGCGCGAAATTGCTGGTCGTGCGGCCCATCGTGGCAGGGCATGACAGCGTGGCGACGATGGGCGACAATCGCAAACTGGTCATATTTCCGCTGTCCGAACTCCCCGAAATGGGACGCGGGCAAGGGGTGACGCTGCAACGCTTTCGTGATGGGGGGCTGGCGGATGCGGTGACGCTGACGCTGGCCGAGGGACTGAGCTGGGCAATGGGCGGCGACAGCGGACGAACGCGCACCGAAGCCGACCTGACGCCATGGCGCGCCGCACGCGGTGCCGCAGGGCGAATGCCACCAACGGGTTTTCCGCGCGATAATCGGTTCGGCGGATAGTTTACGCGGACTTCACATTACTTCAGGCCGTTTTAACATTTTGCGGCTAGTTCCGTAGGATGCAGGTCGCGCTTCCCGTGAAGAAAGATTTTGTGACGATATGGGAGGTCGGCTCGACGCCCATGCTGGACGCGATGCCATGTCCAGCAGCGATCATCGAACGGGTGGGTGGCACCGAGCAGTTTGTGGCGCGCAATGACGGATTTGCGGCTGTCGTCAAAGCCGGCCGCGACGCCATTGATGTCATGGCCTGGCAAGATCGCGTTGCGAGCGTAATTACAGATCAGAAAGTCAACCGTGCCGATTGGCGCGATGGCGCGATTGTCGAAGGGCGGCATTACAGCGTAACGATTGCGCCGCTATCGCTGACCAGCGCGATGATGACGCTGATCGACCGTACCAATGAAGTGCAGACCGAAAAATCGCTGCGAAGCGAAATGCTGCACGACAGTTTGACGGGGTTGCCGAACCGGCTGGGCTTCATCGATCAGATGGAAAGCCAGTTCGATGACGAAGGCTGCGTTGATTATGCAGTCGTTCTGGTCGACCTTGCCCGGTTCAGTCGGGTCAATGAATGCATTGGTTCGCTGGGCGGGGACGAGTTGATCATGGCGGTTGCGCGACGGCTGATGTCCGCACTACGCGGGCATGATCAGGTGGCGCGGACCGGTGCAAACGAATTTGCGCTGGTTGTGAAGATTGTCGATGGGCCGGGTGATGTCCTGCATGTGGCGCGGCGGATTGAAACCGTGATGGCGCAGCCGTTCCGGCTGTCCGACTTTGAGATGAAGGTTGATTGCGCGATTGGCTGTGCGCTGGCGAGTGAGGCCGATGGCGATGCCGAACAGCTGATGCGCCATGCGCAAGTCGCCCTGAAAACCGCCAAGGGCAGTTGCCGTGTCGAATTTTACAAACCGAGCGCACTGGCGGCGACGCGACGCGGGTTCATCATCGAGACCGAGCTTCGTCGTGCACTGGACCGTGATGGACTGACGATGGCGTATCAGCCGCTGATGTCGCTGAAGTCAGGGCGCGTGATCGGATTCGAAGCGCTTGCGCGGTGGAAACATCCCGTGATGGGCGTGATTTCGCCCGAGGAATTTATTGCGGTTGCCGAGGAATCGGGGCTGATTGTGCCGCTCGGGCGCTGGGCGCTGGATACGGCGCTCAAGACATTACGCCAGTGGGATTTGGCGGCGGGGCACAAAATGCCGCTATCGATGGCCGTCAATCTGTCGGCAATTCAGATCGCGCGCGATGATGTTGCAACGTTCGTCGAAGCGGGGTTGCGCGACCACGGGATCGCGGGGTCACGGCTGACCATCGAGCTGACGGAAAGCGCGATTATTGCCGATCCCGACCGGGCGGCGCGGACACTGGCGGCGCTCAAAGCCTGTGATGCGATGGTCGCGATGGATGATTTCGGGACCGGTTTTTCAAACCTTGCCGCATTGCAGCGCTTGCCCATCGATACATTGAAGATTGACCGCAGCTTTATCAGCGGGATGATTGGCGATGCCGACAAGGTCGCGATTGTTCGGGCGATATTGTCGCTGGCAATGGCTTTGGGCATGGCAACGACAGCGGAGGGGATCGAGACCGATGCGCTCGCTGATACGCTTGCAGGGCTGGGCTGCAACACGGGGCAGGGGTATCTTTATGCCGAGCCAATGGGTGCGGATGCCGCGCTTAATTTTGCGCGGAAATCGCTGGGCTGATCCGGTCGAGAATAGCATCGAACGTGGGGCCGGTCGGGAAGCCAGCGTCAATCCACGCATTTTCGATTTTGGCCAAAGTCATTGCGACAATTGGGCCGGATTCAAGGCCGCGCTTGA
The DNA here is from genome assembly GCA_043743675.1 of Sphingomonadales bacterium. Lineage (GTDB taxonomy): Bacteria > Pseudomonadota > Alphaproteobacteria > Sphingomonadales > Sphingomonadaceae > Sphingomonas_O. Next base: position 17,777 of record JAYTWA010000165.1, on the reverse strand, counting down.
TTAGCGTGCCGCCGGTTATGGGGAATGTTGGGCGCTTCCAGCCGTCGAGTGGTTTCGTATCCACACCGCTGAGCAAAAGCTGGTCACGTGCGCTTTGCGTGCCGAGGCGGTAGGCGAGTGCGGGAATATTGTCGTAAGGAGTGGTCCAGCCACAGGCGGTCACCAGGCGCTTGGTCTGTGCGTTCGATAGTTTAAGCCGCGTTGCGATGTCTTTGGCCGCCGCAGGATCAGGACCGATGAGTGCCGCGAAACGGCGAATGGGGTCGCCGCTGCTGCCTTCGCGCGTGACGAGGCTGTCCAGCAGGTCTGCCGAAGTGATTTCGGGAAGGACAGGCTTTAACATGCCGCGGGCGAGCATCAGGCAGACGGCAGTTACCGGCGTCGAGGTGCTCAGGAGCTTCAGAAGTTCGCTGGCAATGCGTTCGCGCGAAAGCGCCATCAAGTCGTTGGCGCGCGCCGCACAGGCATCATAGGCTGCGGCGTCGGGTTCGCCCCTTCCGAAACGCGCAAAGAATCGGAAGAAGCGCAGGATGCGCAGATGGTCCTCAGCGATGCGTTGCAGCGGCTCGCCGATGAAACGGACATGGCCGTTTTCAAGGTCTTGGCGACCGCCGAAGTAATCAAAGACTTCACCCGTGTCGGGGTTTGCCGACAGTGCATTGATCGTGAAATCGCGCCGCGCGGCGTCCTCGCGCCAGTCATCAGTGAAAGCGACAGTTGCGTGGCGGCCATCGGTTGTGACGTCGCGGCGGAGCGTCGTAATCTCGACGGGGCCGTCGGGCATGACCGCTGTGATGGTGCCATGCGCGATGCCCGTGGGAACTGATTTGATCCCTGCTTTTGTCAGCCGTTCGATGACGGCATCAGGCGTCAGGCGGGTGGCCAAGTCGATGTCGCTGACGGGCGCGTCAAGCAGGGTATCGCGCACAACACCGCCAATCAGCCGCGTCGTCTCGCCACCGCCGAGCGCCGCGATCAGCGGATCAAGATGCGGCAGCCTCACCACCGCAACCGCGCTGATAAATTGGCAAGCATGGCCGCCGTTGCGCCCCAGATGCGTCTTTCGCCCCACATGATTTCGAAATAGCGGCGTTCGATCCCTTCGACCATCACCGTTCGTTCTGCGCGGTTGGCAGGATCGAAGATGAAGGACAGCGGGACTTCGAAAACAGCAGCGACCTCATGAACATGGGGAATAAGCGACAAGTCGGGCGGGATGACCGCGATGACGGGCGTGATGTCGAAACCCGTGACCGTGCGATAGTCGGTCATGACGTCAATAACATGGACATGCGCCCGGGAAAGCGCGACTTCCTCCTCTGCCTCCCGTAGCGCGGCGGCAATGGCGTCGGTATCTTCGGGGTCAACACGGCCACCGGGAAAGGCGACTTGTCCGGCATGACGTCGCATCGTTGTTGGTCGCTGCGTCAGGATGAGGCCGGGTTCGGACCTGTTAGTAATCGCGATCAGGACAGCGGCAGGAGTTCCAAGGCCATCGGGGCGTTCGCGCATGTCGCTGGCATAGGGAACCGGATGATTTGCGGTTTCAGCAAGGGATGCACGCACCCGATCCGCCAGCGTCATGCAGTGGTCATCGCAAAGAACGCGCCGTCGCTCCACAGGCCATTCGGCGTGTTGCCTTCCTCAAGCGCGAGATTGGCGAGCTCATAATAGACCGGACGCGCAATCTTGGCGTCCATCCCGCCACGGACGTGGAGATAGGGTGTGTCGGCAAAACGCAGCGCATTATCCGGACCCGCAACGACCAGATCGGCGGTGTTCAGGCGGAACGTGAGTTTGCGCGTTTTGCCGGCCCCTTCGCTTTTGACTTCAACCGCAATGAAGGGCGCATCCTCGACGATGATGTCGAGCTTTTCGCCGGGCGTGACGAGGACGTAACTGCCATTGGCCTCACGGCGCAGGATAGACGCAAACAGCCGCACCATGGCTTCACGGCCAATCGGTGATCCCTGATGAAACCAAGTGCCGTCGCGGGCGATGCGCATATCACTGTCGCCGCAATGCGTCGGATGCCATTGATCGACCGGCGGCAGACGCTGTTCAGCAAGCGCTTTGGCAACCTCGGCGAGGCTCATTTTGGACAGGTCGGGAGCGGGCGGCATGGGCACCTAACTGCCTTATGCCTTTGGCTCCGCAAGCGCAAAGGTGCGCGGGCCGAGCATCGCTGACGTGGGCAAACCGTCCGCGTTGCGCGCCAGCAGACGATGACGCTCGACCGGGCCGGGGACATCCCAACCCCCGGTCGCGTCCGCCGTAAACCCGAAAAAGCGACCGTAATATTCGGGGTCGCCAATCATCACCATTGGTGTGTCGGGTGCCGCGTCGATCAGCATTGTCATCAGCTGACGCCCGATCCCGGCCCGCTGCATATCGGGTGTTACGGCAACCGGCCCAACGAGCGTGATCGGCGCATCGCCAACGCTGACCGGCCAGCTTTGCAACGTGCCGATCAGTTTTTCGCCATCGAATGCGGCAAAGCTCAACGCCGGAACTGCCGTCATTCCGCCGCGAATCCGGTAGGCAGTGCGTGTGTGGCGATCCGCACCGAACGCCGCATCAAGCAGCGCTTCGACAGCGTCAGGGTCGGCATGCGACAGGGGCGTAAGAACAACAGTCATGGGGGCCGCGCCAATAAAGCGATTTTCAGCGATTGGAAGCGGGTAAGTTTTCCTCTAGGCGCGCGGCGATGACTGACATTCTCCAGCTTGAAGTCCATGACCTCGAAGTGCTCGTGTTGACGGGTATCTATTCCGAAGAAACACATTTGCCGCAGCCGCTGCGCATTTCGATCACCGTCGACCTTGACGTGCAGGATCATTTTGCGCCCGATACGCCGCTGGGCGCATCCAAAAACTATATGGATTTGAAACATGCGGCGATGCGCCTGCCCGAAGGCGTGCACTTCGTTCTGATCGAAGCAGTCGCCGACCATATCATATCCGAATTGATGGCAGGCGATGCGCGGGTGGCGCGCGTAGAAGTTCGCATTGTGAAGCTGGCCATTGCCGAAGCGGGCGAAGGTATTGGTATTCGCCGCGTAAAGCACCGCTTGTGAGCATTTGGACATGAAACTGGCGCTGGTCACGGGCGGGCATCGGCGGCTGGGCGCCTATATCTCGGCGCGGCTGGCGGCGGATGGCTGGACACTGGCAATCCATGGTGCGCGCGATGCGACGCCCGAGCCTGCTTTGGCCGCAGTACTTGGCGATTGGCACGGGTTTGTGGCCGATCTTAGCGATGCGGATGCCGTTGCGGGACTGATCCCCGCTGTTTGTGCGCATTTCGGGGCGGTGCCTTCGTTGCTGGTCAACAATGCGTCGATCTTTGACAATGATGACGCGCAGACCATCACGGCGGAAGCGATTGCCGCGCATCATGCGGTCAATACGCAGGCGCCGGTTGCGCTGGCGCTGGCGCTGGCAAAGGCGGGGGGCGAGGGGTGCGTGGTCAACATCCTCGATCAGCGCATTCGCAATCCCGTGGCCGACCAGATGAGCTATTCATTATCGAAAGCGGCGCTGGCGGGGATGATGCGGACGCTGGCCGTTAATCTTGCGCCTAGATTGCGCGTGAACGCGGTCGCGCCCGGCCTGACGCTGCCGACCGCCGATTATGATGCGGCGCAAATGGCGCGGATTGCCGGAGCGATGCCACTGGGCGTATTGCCAAGGCCCGAAGATATTGCCGATGCCCTGGCGTTTCTGGCAGCAGCACCAGCAATCACCGGACAGATATTGTTCGTCGATGGCGGCGCAAACCTGAAGAGTTTCGACCACGATTTCGTTTATATGTAAGCGTCAGATCACGGGTATCTTGTAATGATGCCACGCGAATATCGCGGCGGCTCCGCGATACGGTCGCCAGCTTTCCGCCACTTCGCGCACGACCTTTTCGCTTGGACGGACATCATGGCCGAGCAAGCGTCCGACATCCTCCTGCACCGCCAGATCGCCTGCGGGCCAGATGTCGGGCCGCCCTTCGGCAAACAACAAGTAGATTTCGGCGGACCAGCGGCCAATGCCCTTGATCATGGTCAGTGCGACAATCGCTTCTTCGTCATCTTGCGGCAGATTGTGGAGATCAAGCGTGCCGCCCGCGACAAGTTCGGCAAGGCTGCGGCAGTAGCCGATTTTCTGACGCGAGAGCCCCGCTGCGCGCAAATTTTCATCGGCAAGTGCCATCATTGCGGATGGATTTTGTATGTCGCCAACGGTCGCCTCAACCTTTTTCCAGACGGCGTCCGCGGCCTTGAAGCTGATCTGTTGCCCAACAATCGTGCGCAGCAACGTAACATAGCCTCGGTCGCGGATGCGCGGCTCTGGGTAGCCGGCATGGGCCACCGCACGCGCAAAGGCAGGCTCGATTTTGCCCAGCGCATCGAGATGCTCGCGAAGTTGTTCAGCGGAAAGGCCCATCTCATTCCTTGATTTGCGAATTGCATCGCGACATAGCGCGGCAGCACCCCGATGGAGAGTCCTTAAAATGCCCAAGCTGATCGTTACCACGCGCGATGGCGCTGTTCAGGAGCTGGACGGCCAGACCGGACTGTCGGTGATGGAAATCATCCGCGACGGGGGTGTTGACGAACTGCTTGCGCTGTGTGGCGGATGCTGTTCATGCGCGACGTGTCATATCTATGTGGATGCCGATTTCGCCGACAAAATCGCGCCGATGGGCGAGGATGAAAATGACCTGCTCGATTCGTCGGATCACCGAAGTGACATGTCGCGGCTGTCCTGCCAGATCCCGTTTACTGCAGACCTTGACGGGCTGAAGATTACGATTGCGGCGGAAGATTAAGGCTTAAATCGCAAAACCGCTGTTGGCGCATCTTTGGTCAGCGAGGTGGCGCGCCAGTTGATGATGCGGCGACCAGAAGCTGTTTTTGCGCCATCCTCGTTATTCTGGCTGACAATTTCGGTATCGGTGTCGAGCGTGAAATTACCGTCGAGCAGCTTCGATGTCTCGTTCATCGCGCTACCCATGCCGCCGCCAGCGCCGCTGCTTGCCGACCCACTATTCGAAAAGCCTGGCGCTTTCACGCGGACCGTGTTGTTCGCGCGCAGTTCGATGACAACAAAGGGAAAAATCGCTTCGGCATCCGAATTGAATGGATAGGTAAAATTATGCGTCAGCATGCCCTTGATCGCATAGTCGATCAAAAACTTGCCTTTCCCCTGATACACGACAGAACGATAGCCATATTCTTTTGACAGAGCCGTGGCGATTTCGCGGTTTTTCGCTTCACTGTCCGAGCCGGATTTGTCTTCAGCGTCAGTGCCTACTTTGGCGTTTACAGCAGCAGTGCGGTAAATGGTTGGCGTTGCTTCTGCATCGGGAACTTCGCTCGCTGGCTTGTCGCCAACGCCTTTCAATGCGCTGCCGGGATCAATCGCGATCACTTCGCCTTTGTAGGTAAAGGCGAAGGTCCGGTCGGCATTGATCGTCATTGTCGAGATAAACTTGCCCGGCGACAAGACACAGCCGAGCAACAGCAGTGGCGCGAGTATGGCGATCAGAACGCGCATCATTTTCCCCTTATGGCATCCGCATAAAGCGCAATCGCAGCAGCATTTGATATGTTCAGGCTTTCAACCTTCGGACTGATGGGAAGCCGCGCGAGGACATCGCAATGCGCGGCGACATTGGGCCGCATGCCTTCACCTTCGGCGCCCAACACAAGCGCGTTCTTGGCTTCGTTAAACGAATCCGACAGCGCCATTTTCGCTTCGCCGGCCAAACCAATGCGCCAGAAACCGCCTTCGGCGATCTCCTCAAGCGCACGCGCCAGATTGACGACGCGGACCCACGGCACCAGCTCAAGCGCGCCCGATGCCGCGCGTGCCAAGGCACCCGATTCGGGCGGGGCATGGCGATCCTGCGTCACGATGCCAAGCGCGTTGAACGCGGCCGCTGAACGCAGAACGGCGCCGACATTATGCGGGTCCGTGACTTGATCGAGAACAATCAGAGGGCGGCGGTCATTTTCGCCATGCGCGAGTAGATCGCCGAGCCACATTTCCTCAAGCGGATCCACTTCGATAACCAGCCCCTGATGGGGGGCGTCGCTTGGCACCATGCGACCGAGATCAGCAACATCGGCAAACATGACCTGCAGAACCGGCGGCAGGTTCAGCGGCCCGACGGCTTCGCGCGTGCCCCACAGCTTGCGAACGTTGCGTTCTGGATTGGCCAGTGCGGCGGTAACGGCATGGCGGCCCCAGAAGCGGATGCGGCCGCCCAGCGCCTGTGATGGTCGATGTCCTCTTCTCATTGCCGCTCTTTCGCTGCTGTTGCGTTGACAGGCAAGCCCGCGTTCGTCATTAGCCCGCCCTTCGCAGCAAGCGCCTGGACAGGTGGCCGAGTGGTTAAAGGCGGCAGACTGTAAATCTGCTCACGCAAGTGTACGCTGGTTCGAATCCAGCCCTGTCCACCAAAATCAAATGTGCACCGCGAACCAGCGTTTTTTGTTGGCCGGATCGGCAAGCGATCCGTCGGGGTTCGAATCCAGCCCTGTCCACCAAATTCATGTTTTAGACAAAGCTGCCGTCTCGATCCGGCGCAGCAGGCGTTCAAGGGTATCGCGTTCGTCTATACTCAGACTTTCGAACATGGCCGCTTCAGTCGCTAGGGCAACGGGTGCGATTTCGGCGTAGAGCGCGTGGCCCGCATCCGTCAGTGACAGGAAATGCGAGCGGCCATCGGTCGGGTTATCGTCCGCCAAAACCAGTCCGCGATCAATCAACGCGGTCGCGGCACGGCTGACCGCAATCTTGTCCATCCGCGTCCGTTCCCCGAGCATGGCAGGTGTCAGCGCGGGCATTTCAGCAAGGATTGCAATTAGCCGCCACTCGGCAATCTTGAGGCCGAAGCGTTTGCGGTAAGCATTCGAAATCCGCCCCGACACCGCGTTCGATGCGACAGACAGGCGATAGGGCAGGAAGCGGTCGAGAACGAGTTTGGCGGTCATGGCATTGACTTTTACCCGATGCCATTTTAGTTACAAGTGAAACTATCTAATCTTCGGAGACATGCCATGACCGACTTGTTTGAAAATCCGCTTGGCCTTGATGGTTTTGAATTTGTCGAATTCTCCGCGCCTGAAAAAGGCGTGCTGGAGCCTGTGTTCGCCGTCATGGGCTTCACCAAAATCGCGCATCACCGGTCAAAAGATGTCGATTTGTGGCGGCAGGGCGAAATCAACCTGATCGCCAATTACGAGCCGCGCAGCCCCGCCGCGTTTTTCGCTGCTGAACATGGCGCGTCCGCGTGTGGCATGGCGTTCCGTGTGAAGGACGCGGACAAGGCCTATGCCGAAGCGCTCGCGCGCGGCGCTGAGCCCGTCGAAAGCAAAACCGGCGTCATGGAACTACGCATTCCCGCGATTAAGGGGATTGGCGGCGCGTTCATTTATCTGGTGGATCGCTATGCGACGCTCGATAACCCAGACGCTTTGTCGATCTATGACATTGATTTCGTCTATCTGCCCGGCGTTGATCGCCACCCGGTCGGTGCAGGTTTCAAGAAAATCGATCATCTGACGCACAATGTTTATGGCGGGCGCATGGCGCATTGGTCGGGCTGGTATGAGCGCATCTTCAATTTTCGCGAAATCCGTTATTTCGACATCAAGGGTGAATATACCGGGCTGACGAGCCGCGCGATGACCGCGCCCGACGGCAAAATCCGCATTCCCCTGAACGAAGAGGGGAAAGCCGGCGGCGGGCAGATCGAGGAATATCTGCGCGCGTATAATGGTGAGGGGATTCAGCATATCGCACTGATTTGTGATGATCTCTTGAGCTGCTGGGATAATCTCCAGAAGCTTGGCGTGCCGTTCATGACTGCGCCGCCCGAAACCTATTACGCCATGCTTGACGAACGCTTGCCGGGGCATGGCCAGCCTGCGGATCAACTCAAATCTCGCGGTATTCTTCTCGACGGGACGACGGATGGCGGCCAGCCGCGCTTGCTGCTTCAGATTTTTGCACAGCCGCAAATCGGCCCGGTGTTCTTTGAATTCATTCAGCGCAAAGGCGATGAGGGCTTTGGCGAAGGTAACTTCAAGGCGCTGTTTGAAAGCATTGAGCGCGATCAGATCGAGCGTGGCGTGCTTGAGGTGGCGCAGTGACGCACCCGTTCACGCTCAACAAAATCCACCATGTCGCTTATCGTTGCCGCGACGCGAAGGTGACGGCGGACTGGTATGCGCGCATGCTTGGCATGACATTCCAGACGGCGTTTTCGGAAGATCATGTGCCCTCCACCGGTGCGTATGACCCCTATCTGCACATTTTCCTCGATTGCGGCGGCGGCAATGTCATTGCCTTTTTCGAGCTGCCCAATCAGCCCGACATGAGCCGCGATCCGAATACGCCCATATGGGTTCAGCATATCGCGTTTCAGGTTGCTGACTTTGACACGCTCAAGGCGGCAAAGGCGCATCTTGAAGTGGAAGGTGTCGATGTTCTCGGCCCCACCTATCATGGTATTTTCCGGTCGATCTATTTTTTCGATCCCAATGGCCACCGGCTGGAACTCGCCTGTGACATTGGCACGGTCGAACAATATGACGAATTACGGCGTGTGGCGCCGATGATGCTTGACGAATGGGCGCGAACAAAGAAGGCTCCGCGTCATGCAGATTGGCTGCATGTTGATCCGGGGTCACTCTCCGAATAAGATTGGGCCGGAATGAAATTAGCTTCACTTAAATCGGGCCGCGACGGTCGCCTTGTCGTCGTGTCGGATGATCTCGCCTGGTATGCCGATGCGCATCACATTGCGCCGACGTTGCAAGCAGCGCTTGATGACTGGGACGCGATTGCGCCCTCGCTTGAAGCGCTGGCAACCGATCTTGCGCATGAGGCGATCCCGATGCGGCGGTTTCACGAACGGCTGGCGGCGGCGCCTTTGCCGCGCGCGTATCAATGGGCCGATGGTTCGGCTTATGTGAATCACGTTGCCCTTGTGCGGCAGGCGCGCGGTGCTGAATTGCCCGATAGTTTCTGGCATGATCCGCTGGTCTATCAGGGCGGGTCGGACGGGTTTTTGGGGCCACGCGATCCGATCCCGCTCGCCGATCCCGAATGGGGCTGCGACATGGAAGCCGAAGTTGTCGTCGTCACGGGTGATGTTGCACAGGGGGCATCGCGCAACGACGCGTTGGCGGCGATCCGCCTTGTCGGCCTGACCAACGATGTGAGTTTGCGCAACCTGATCCCAGGCGAATTGGCAAAAGGCTTTGGTTTTTATCAGTCGAAACCTGCCAGTGCATTCTCGCCGGTATTTGTCACGCCGGCAACGCTTGGCGACCGCTGGATAGATGGCAAGCTGCACGGTGCGCTGAGTGTCGACTTTAATGGCAAGCCCTTTGGCCGCGCCGATGCAGGCGTCGATATGACGTTCGATTTCGGCACGCTGATTGCACATCTTGCCAAGACTCGCGCACTGTCCGCGGGCACCATCGTCGGTTCAGGCACGGTGTCGAACCGTGATGCCGATGGCGGCCCCGGCAAACCGATCAGTGCGGGCGGCGTTGGCTATAGCTGCATTGCCGAACTCCGCACGATTGAAACGATCGAAACCGGCGCGCCCGTCACGTCTTTTCTGGCCAGAGGTGACAGCGTCCGTATCTGGATGGACGATGCAAAACATCATCCAATCTTTGGCGTGATTGAACAGGTCGTCGCGTAAATTTTATACAATAGCGGCTTAAAATAGCAGATCGACCACCGCGCGATACCGTTCGCTGACGGGCACGCGCTGGCCGCTTTGCATCATCAGTTCGAGCGTCCGACCGCGCGCTTCGCGTCCGGCAACAGCGCCATCACGGACGCAGAAAGAGCGGTGAATACGGGTCCAGCCGAGTGGCGCAAGTTCGGTGACAGCATCGGCAAAGCGATAGAGGATAAGCTCATCCCCCTTAGTACCCGATAGTCGAAGATAATGGTCTTCAGCCTGCATCACATCGACATCACCGAAGCGCAGACGGCTTAGCCTAGATGCGACAAGTGGGGCTTGGACAGTTTTCAAAGGCGCTTGTTTGCCAATGCTGAGCGGCGTCCGCGCGAAAGGCACAAAGCCAAGAAAGCGCGCGAAAAACAAGGTGCCGCCGATCCAGAACATCATGAGCATGGCATTGCTGCTAAGCAACAAGGCCCAGTCGGCGCGTGTGATAGGAATCGATGGCAACGGGTGAATGGCAGCCGGGTTGGTGGTCAGCGGAAGGAATAGCGCCTGAAACGAAGCATGAATGGGTTGGGTGAGGATGACGCCAATCACGGCGCCAACGATCATTGTGGTCGAACGCGGGAAGATTGGCATTGTGCGGCCTACCAATATTGTTCCCAATCCGAGGCCCGACCACATGATCGCCGACAAAAGCAGCCAGTAAATTATCGACCATGCAAGCGTCAGATATGGCGCCACCATACCAATTTGGTTCCAGCCCGAAAACAGCCCTAGGACGATGGGAAAGCCCAGCCAAAAGGCGAGTGGCGCCATCGAATCGTGCGCCACATCACCAGAGGCTGCCTTTGTCAGGTGTCTTGGGTCGCCTTCACTCATGCCTTGGCTTTCCGTCATAAAATTTCGTGAATGCGCGTTCACGAAGCGTGAATGTGCATTCTTCCGATATTCGAGTCTAGCGGTAAGTTGTCCGGACCTTTAGGCTCTGGCTATGCAACTCTGCGCCTTAAATGCCTTGCTCGTCTTGATTGCGCTCTTTGCCGGCGTGGGGACGGTCTTTGCACAAAGCGATAATTTGGCCGCAGCCTCGGGCAGGCATATCGTGGCAAGGGACGCGGAATCGTTGATCGTGGCGGTGCCTGACGGGGTTCTTGTCATTTCCGTGAAGCGTGGCGTGGGCAAATCATGACGATGGTATTTGCCTTTGCGTTGATTGCCACACCTGCTGTGGCGCAGGATGCCAAGCGCGGGCAATTGCTATTTCTACAGTGCCGTGCGTGCCATAATTTGAAAGCAGGCGAGCCGAACAAAATGGGCCCAAATCTAAACGGTTTTTTGAAGCGTGCCGGGGCGAGCGCACCGGGGTTCAAATATTCGGCGGCATTTGCGGCGGCCAAACCGCGCTGGACTGATGCCACCCTCGATGCATGGCTGATGCGCCCCGGCGCGATGGTAAAGGGCACAACAATGGCGTTTGCAGGGATGGCCAAGCCCGAGGATCGCACGGCAATTATCGTTTATTTGAAGGCCACCACAAAATAAACATAACAACATAAAGGGGAAGAAAAATGAAAATGATTATCCAAGGCGTTTCGCTATTCGCTATTGCAGTTACGGGCGCAGCTATGCCTGCGTTTGCGCAGCGCGCAGTTCCTGACGTGGCTGAAAGCGACAGTGGTGCGATCATCGTGACGGCGCGTAAGACCGAGGAAAAGCTGCAGAATGCGCCGACGACTGTGGCGGTGGCGACGGCGGAATCGATTGACCGGCTGGGCCTCGACAGTGTTGCCGACATCACCAAAACGACGTCGGGCATTGTGTTTGATGACAGTTTCGGGCGTGACGGAAACCGTCCGGTCATTCGCGGACAAGCGAGTATTTTGGGCCAGTCGGGCGTTGCTTACTTCATTGACGGCATTTATTATTCGGGGTCAATCGCCGACTATGATGTTGATTCCATTGCGCGGGTCGAAGTGGTAAAAGGGCCGCAATCGGCGCTTTACGGCCGCAACACCTATTCGGGCGCGATCAACATCATATCGAAGATGCCGACTGACCAGTGGCAGGGCCGCGTCAGCGCCGACATTTCGGAACGCAACCGTTATGAAGTGACGGGCAGCATTCGCGGGCCGTTGGGGTCTGGCTTTGGACTCGCGCTGGGCGGGCGCTATTATGACAATAAGGGCGAATTCACCAACACCTATGATGGGTCGCGGCTGGGCAAGCAGCGGACTCAATCGGTATTCGGTGTCCTGAAATATGACGATGGCGGGCCGGTTCGCACAACGATCCGTGCCAATTATAACAAAACTGACGATGGCCAGCCCGCTATCTTTGCGACCAGCGCGAATGAGAATAACTGCTATTTCGATAACGGTGCGCTGTATCGTGGTCGCGGACGTTATTTCTGCGGCACGATCCAGCCGCGCGATGCGTCGAGTGATTACAGCCGCCAGTTTGTTGATCAGAATCTCGTTGGCCTGCATTCAAAAACATTCAACGCCGCCGTCAGTATGGATTTCGATCTCAGCGAAAACCTGACGCTGACATCACTGACGGGTTATAATTCACGACAGGCGGTCAACCAGACCGATGGTGATTATTCGGCAAACAGTTACGCGCAGGTCATTTTTGCTTATGGCTCAATAGGCCCAGTTGTCGGCGCACTTGCACCGCGCAATCTGCGTTATACGAACTTTGCCCGTTCGACGCAGGACTTCTCCTTTTCGAATGCGGCTGACACGCGTGATATTTCGCAGGAACTTCGGTTGAGCTTCAAAAGCGATAGCGTCGATGCGTTATTTGGCGGCTATTATTTCCGCCAGAATGACGACACGCGTGATACCCGCGTGAACCCAGCAGGGGCGGTTGCGCTGGCGCAGGCCAATGCCAATGCGGCGACAACATTCCTGTGCAACGATTTGCCACGTTGCGGGGCGTTTGTGCCGATCACGATTGCAACAACAGCAGCGGCAGCAACGTCGGCAGACCTTGGTCTTTACGGACCTTCGCGCAATACCAATAATTTCGACATTGAAAATAAGGCGGTATTCGGCGTGTTGACAGTTCGGCCGACGCCTGAATTCTCGATCAGTGCCGAGGGGCGCTATGCGGAGGAAAAAATTACGCAAGCAACGCGGAGTTTTACGACGCTGACCGCCGTCCTTCCGGCGGCGTCGATTGTGTCGGCCACCTTCAAAAAGTTTACGCCGCGAATCACTGCAAGCTGGCAGGCATCACCAACCAACCTGTTCTACGCTGTCTATTCCGAAGGCCAGAAGCCGGGCGGGTTCAACGGCAATGCGGCGATTACCGCCGGTTTTCCGACCTATAATGCCGAAACCGTCAAATCAGTTGAATTCGGGATGAAGCACACCCTGCTTGGGGGCAAACTGACGGCCAACTTTGCGGCGTTCCAAAATGATGTAACCGGTTATCAACTGACGCAAAATGTGTCGGTGCCGCCCAATCAGGTGTCCGTCGTTGTCAATGCGGGGGATGCGCGCATTCGCGGGTTTGAGGCCGAAATCGTGGCGCGGCCGTCGCGTTATGTGACTGTCACGGCGAACTATGCCTTTGCCAATGCGCGGTTCAAGCGTGGCTTGGACGAACAATTCGGATTGCTTCAGGATGTTCTCGATGACGGCCTCGTCAATTGCTCGCGTGGCGACCAGTTCCCGCTCGTGACGGGGTGTCAGTCGGCCTTTGGCAATATTGCTGGCCAGCGAATTCCGCGTGCGCCGCAGCATACCGCTTTTGTTGACCTTGATATCCGTCAACCGATTGGCAGTGGCGACTGGTCGCTCTTTGCCGGGGCGAATGTCAACATGATCTCATCCTCCACGGCGCAGATTGACAATCTGGCATGGACGGGCGGATCAGCGGTCGTTGACCTTCGCCTTGGTGCCCAGAATGACCGGTTCAAGGTCCAATTCTATATGAAGAATGCGACCAACGAACGTGCGATCAACCAGATCATCCGTTATGCCGATGCCAACAATGATTTGCGACGCAATTTCATTGCGGGCCTTCGTCCACAGCGGCGGATTGGGGTGGTTCTTTCGGCGGGCTTCTAATGCAGAAAAGGGGCTGCGGATTGATCCAATTCGTAGCCCCTCGCCTTTAACAGGGCGGCGATGCACGCTGTGACATCTTGCTTCGGTGCGATGGTCCCGCTCGAAAACGCGAAACCGGAGTTTTGATGATGATTGACCGCCGCAGTGTTATGAAAGGCAGCGCGGCGCTGGTGTTTGCGTCGTTTGTGCCGGGTGCCCGCGCACAGGAAATGGCGGACGTGATCATTATCGGGGCGGGGCTGTCGGGCCTGAACGCGGCGCTGTTGCTTGAGGAGCAGGGGCAAAAAGTCATTGTTCTCGAAGGACGCAACCGCGCGGGCGGGCGGCTTTATACGCTGGACAATGTGCCGGGTGCGCCCGAAGCGGGGGGCAGCGGGATCGGGATGGGTTATGCCCGCCTGATCGACCGGGCGGAGACACTCGGCATCAAGCTGGTGCCGCAACGGGTGCGCACCGAAGCGGCGGGCGAGACGACGCTGATCCACATCCGCGATACGTCGATTCTGGCCAAGGATTGGGAAGCGTCGCCGCTCAATCCTTATGTTGGTGATGCGCGGAAACGGCCGCCGTGGCTGATGAGTTTTTCGTCGCTGAACGCTTATAATCCCCTGCCCGAAGCTGCCGCATGGCGCGCACCCGATATGGCCAAGCATGACGTGTCGGTTTCGGCATTTCTCAGCGCGAAAGGGTGGACGCCCGAACAGCTCCGCCTCGCTTATGCGACCAACCCCAGTTACGGCAATTCGGGCGATGACCTGAGCGCAATGATGTGGTGGCACATCGCGAAGAACGCCGAATTGATGGCGGGCGTTGGCGGCGGTGCAGTGGTCATTGAAGGCGGGAACCAGCGGCTGCCAGAGGCGATGGCAAAAGCGCTCAAATCAGACGTGCGTTATGGCAAAGCTGTGGTCGGTATCCGGTCCGATGCGAATGGTGTTGAGGCGGTGACAGCGGACGGATCGCGCTATCGCGGCAAGCGGCTGGTCTGTACGCTTCCCGCCAGTGCGCTGCGCCTCGTAAAGATTGATCCCGCCCCGCCTCCGATGCAGGCAAAGGGCATATCAACCCTTCAATATAACCGTGTGTTTCAGGCGCATTTTGTGCCGACGCGGAAATATTGGGAAGAAGACAGCATGCCCGCGTCGATGTGGACCGATACGCTGGCCGGACGCTTCATGGCACTGCGTTATGGCGCGGACGCGAAGGACGTGACGAGCTGCATGGCATTTGTGAACGGCTTTGCGGCGGACCGGCTCGACCGGATGGCCCCCGATGATGCGGTCGCGGCCGTGCTTGCTGACCTCGCCCGTGCGCGACCCTCGACCAAAGGGGCATTGCGCGCGGTCAAAGTCGTCAGCTGGCAGCGCGATGTGTTTGCGGGCGGGGCTTATGCGTGCTGGGGACCGGGACAGATTGCTGCCTTTGCCAACGAAATCGGCAAGGATCTGGGTCGCATCCATTTCGCGGGTGAACATACCGCCGCGGTGGCTCGCGGGATGGAAGGCGCGATGGAATCGGGGGAGCGCACGGCGTTGGACATATTACAGGCTTGAGGGAGGCGGACATGGAAATCCTGACCGATCCAATTGCGTGGGACGCGCAGTAGCAATCTGATTTCCGCTGTCCTACATTGGCGACACACGAGCGGGAGAATGGCCATGGGCGTTTTCGATTTTCTGTCGAAGCAGTTTGTTGACATTATCGACTGGACCGAGGAGCCGGGCGATCTCGCATGGCGCGTGCCGATGGCGGACCGCGAAATCCAGAATTGCGCGGTGCTGACGGTGCGCGAGGGGCAAATCGCGGCGTTCTTTAACGAAGGGCAGATTGCCGACATGTTCGGTCCCGGCAAACACACGCTGGAAACGGGCACGTTGCCGTTGCTGACCGCGCTGAACAATTGGGACAAGGCGTTCAAATCGCCGTTCAAATCGGACGTCGTGTTCTTTTCGCAGAAAGAGCAGATCAATCTGAAATGGGGGACCGCGCAGCCCGTCACGGTGCGCGACAAGGAATTCGGGCCGCTTCGCATTCGCGCGTTTGGCGGTTATTCGTTCCGCATCGACAAGGTTGCGCCGTTTGCATCGCGGATTGCGGGGACGCTGTCCGAAGTCACCGTCGCAAGCATTGAGCCGCAGCTGCGATCGGCGATTGCGACGGCAATGGCAACGGCACTGGGCGGCGGGGAGATTGCGTTTCTCGACATGGCGGCGAACCAGACGTTGCTGTCTGAAAAACTGAAAAGCTCGGTTTCGGAAACGCTGTCGCTTTGGGGTTTGAGCGTCGAGAGTTTCTTCGTCGAAAGCCTGTCGCTGCCCGAAGCAGTGCAGGCGCATCTCGACAAGACCAGTTCAATGCGGGTGCTGGGCGATCTCGACAAATATGCCAAATTCCAAGCCGCCGAAGCGATTGAAATTGCGGCGGGACAGGATGGCGGCATGGCGGGCCTTGGTGCAGGCGCAGCGGCTGGCATGGCAATTGGGCAAGTCATGTCGGGCGCGCTCGGCGGGGTTGCGGCGGCAGCGCCGACAGCCGTGGCAGAAGATCCGTTTGCGGTGATCGAAAAGCTCCACAAGTTGCAAGTGGCAGGCGCGATTACGCAGGCCGAATTCGACGCGAAGAAAGCTGAACTGCTCAGCCGGGTGCGCTAACCCTGTGATGGCCGCGCTGGCCTGTCCGCAATGCGGGAATGAATTGAGCTATGCGTCGCCGGCGCTGCCGGTGAAAGTGTGCCCGTCGTGCCGTTCGCTGGTGCTGCGTGACGGGCAAGCGCTTGAGCTGGTGGGTCAGGTGGCGGTCCTGCCGTTCGACATCAGCCCAGTGCAGATCATGACGACAGGGCGGTGGAATGGGATGGGCTTCAAGGTACTGGGCCGCATCCGATGGGGCTGGGCAGAGGGGTCATGGAATGAATGGCTGGTGCTGTTTGACGATAATACGTCGGGCTGGCTGGGCGAAGCGATGGGCGATTTCATGGTGCTGCGCGAACAGCCAATTGATTTGTGGGGTGATAGTTCGCTGTCGAAACTGGTCGCGGGGGAAAGCCCGCCGATTGGCGAACGTGTCGACATTGGCGGCGTGACCTATAGCGTGACGGACATCAAACAGGCGACGGTGCTGGCGAGCGAAGGCGATTTGCCATTCAAGGCGACGACCGACTGGACGATCGACAGCATTGATTTCCGGTCCACAACATCGGCCTGCGCGAGCTTTCAGCGCGATGAAGATGGCGCATCATTTTACACGGGCGATGCGCTTAGTCTTGCCGATTTGCAGATGAAAAACCTGCGCGCCATCGACGGCTGGAAAGTCCCGGCATGAGCGACGCTGCGCGCGCGGTCACTTGCCCGTCATGCGGCGGCACGGTTCAGGTCCGCGCGGCGGGCTTTTCAGTCACATTGGTGTGCGAATATTGCGGCAGTGTGCTTGATGTTGCCAATCCGCAAGTTGCGCTGATCGAAAAGCATAGTCGCGCCGCCGCGCAAATGGCGATGCCGCTGGGCAGTCGCGGCGCTGTGCTCGGCACTGAATATCAGGTCGTCGGCTTCATGCGCCGATCCATCGAGGGCGAGGGCTGGGACGAATATCTGCTCTTCAATCCCTATGTTGGCTATCGCTGGCTGGTTGATGAAGGTGGCGAATGGTCCTTCGGGACGATGTTGCTCGCGCTGCCCGACACGACCGATTTCCCGACGGTTCGCATCGGTGCGGCGGCCTTCCGTAACGAGGATCAGGGCTATACCGCAGTCGTCGACAGTGTGGTCGGCGAATTTTACTGGCGTGTGAAAGTCGGCGACTGGGTTGAGCTGATCAACTTTGAAGGCGGACGTGCGACGCTCAGCCGCGAGCGTGTGGACGATGAAGTCAACTGGACGGTTTCAAAGCCACTCCGCCGCGATCATGTGCAGGGGTTTGGCGGTGAGACATTTGATCCCAAAGCGCCCGATAGTGCGGCGCCCGCGGCGTTCATGGCCGATGCGATTGAGCCGG
>JAYTWA010000164.1:0-4321 GCA_043743675.1 Sphingomonadales bacterium | reverse complement strand
GTTACAAGATATATCTTAGATAGCTTTCATGTTTGGAACGAAAGGAATAAAAATGTTTCACATGCATGGAAAACGAGGATGCCGTCCCGAAGGGCAAGGCACGCGCGGATATTACGCCGTCTGGGGGCAAATGGTCCGTGGCGGTGGTTTTGGACGCGGCATGGGACGTGGTGGCGGGAATGGCGAAGGCGGCGGACGTCGTGGTCGTGTGTTTGATGCGGGCGAGTTGAAACTTGTGCTGCTCAAGCTGATCGAAGAAGCGCCGCGCCACGGCTATGACCTGATCCGCGAGATCGAGGAACGTACGGGCGGTGCGTATGCGCCAAGTCCCGGGGTGATCTATCCGACGCTGACGTTGCTCGACGACATGGGCCTGATTGAGGAAGCGAAGTCCGAAGGCGCAAAAAAGCAGTTTGCGATTACCGAAACGGGCAGCGCTGAACTGGCGGCGAAGGCTGACGAAGTGACGGCGTTGCTCAACCGGCTTTCGGAAATGGGCAAGCAGCGGGCAAAGACTGATGGTGCGCCAATCCGGCGGGCAATGGGTAATCTGCGCGCCGTGCTGCAGAACCGACTGGTGAACGACGACGTGACGGCGGTGACGCTGCATGATGTCGCGGCGATCCTTGATGAGGCGGCGCAGAAGATCGAGCGTCTGTGATGATTCGACTCACCCGGCTCGAATTGTTGCGACGCCGGGTCGGGTTGTCGCCCGTAAATGAAAGAAAAGATGATGACATATTCAAGCACAGCAATGGTGCCGACCAAGAGCAGCAGCCGCTACCTCCAGCAACTGTGTAAACATTGGGCACATAATATGGCCGTCGAGTTCACGGCGGAGCAGGGGACCGTGACGTTTCCCCGCAACGCGCGCGGCGCAGACTGGCCTGCGGATGGTCTCGTCACGATGATTGCGCATTCGGACACACTTGAATGCCGGATTGATGCCAGCATTGAGGGGCAGCGCGACGGGTTAAAAGGCGCACTGGCGCGGCATCTTGACCGGTTCGCGTTTCGCGAAGCACCGTTGGGGTTTGAGTGGGTTGATCAGACCTAACGCGGCTTGCGCTGCATGCCCCAAAAATGCGGGCCGCCGGGGACATCCCATTCGTGGATATGTTCGAAACCCAGCGCGATGTAGATGCCCAGATTTTTGGGGTCCGCGGTTTCGAGATAGGCCGGGACGCCGTCATCATCGGCGCGGGCAAGTCCTGCGCGGATGGCGGCCCCGCCCATGCCCCTGCCCTGGTGTGCGGGGTCGCATCCGGCAAAATGCAGATACCAGACAGGCTCTTTGGGCAGATGCTTGGCGATATGGCGCGAGATACGTTCGCCGCGCATCAAGCCGGATCGTAACGATGCGGTATAAGCGGGCAGCAAGCGGATCGTGTCCCATAAGCCGTCATGCGCTTGCCCGGGTGCGCGCCATAGCGTGACGGCTTCACATCCCGGCGTCGCATAGGCAACGCCTTTGGCCATGTCTTCGCGAATGAACATGGGGAAAGCGCGGTTAAGAGCAGCGCGCCGACTTTGGGGATCGGGAATAATATAGCCAAAGGCAGGTTCGTTTTGAAAAGCACGTGCAAGCGCGTTGGCCAGCGGGGCAACCTTATCGCGGGTGGCCGGATAGGCGACGGGCTTTGTCATGCTTGTGTCCTGTGATTGGCGATGACGCGCAAATATGTGTCCGCCAGGGCGCCATTAACCGCATCCCATGTGTAGGCTCCTGCAGCGACTTCGCCTGCGATGCCAGCCGCGCGGGTCATATCACGGTTTTGGATATAATGTTCGATAGCGTCGGCATATCCCTTAATGTCGCGCGGTTCGATCAGGTGACCAGTGATGCCGTCCTTTACAAGGCTGCGCGTGCCTGTCGCGTTCGCGCCGACAACGGGGAGGGCGCAGGCCATGGCTTCAGATGTCACATTGCCAAAGGTTTCGGTGACGCTGGGTTGAAGCAGGAGATCAGCGGACGCGACCGCGCGGCCAAGATCCGTGCCGTTCTGGTGCCCTGCAAAAATCGCGCCGGGAACTTGCGCGGCGAAAGTTTCGCGGGCGGGGCCATCGCCAAGAACAAGGACTTTGTGTGCGACGCCGCGACCTTTCAGTTCGGCGATGGTTTCAGCAAAGACATCGAGACCTTTTTCAAGAACCAAGCGACCGAAGAACAGGATGGTGAAATCATCATCCTTGATGCCCAGTGAGCGCCGCCATTTGAGGCTTCGGCGGGTGGGATTGAAGACATTGCGGTCGATGCCGCGACCCCAGATGCCGATGTCGAAATTCATGCGTTCGGCGCGCAGGACATCAGCGAAGGATTCGGACGGCGCGACGATGGCGTCACATTTGCGATAAAAACGCCGTTGCAGCGCGGTGGCACCGTTTTCAAGAAAACCCACACCATAATAACGTAAGTAAGTTTCGAACCGTGTGTGCACCGACGCTATGACGGGGAGGTTGCGCGATTTGGCGTAGCGCACGGCACTGTGACCGAGGATTTCAGGCGACGATACATGGACGATGTTGGGTTTGAATGCGTCCATGTCAGCGCGCGCAGTGTCGAGGCCCAAAGGAATGCGATATTCGGAGCGAAAAGGAACGGGCACTGACCGGACGCCGACAAGATCGCCGGTTGGTGGAAAGGCAGGATGTTCGACGACAGGCGCATAAACACGCACGGCCGCCCCCTTTTCCAGCAGCCAGCCAACCAGATTGTTGAGCGCCCGGTTTGCACCGTCGCGGACATAGTTATAATTTCCGGATGTTAACGCAATGCGGAGGTCGGAAATCTGCATGGTTGGATCGTTACAGGGGTGGCCCAAAAAATACCAATCACGACTGCATGTTAGGGATTTGGTGCAAGAAGCCGGTCAAGCGCACCATCGCCCGTCCCGACCTTTTCAAAACGGGGATAGCGGTGGCCGCCGTTCCATTGCAAATTCACATCTCGGACGCGGAAGTCGTTTTTGAGTGTGAGGCGGATTGGGGCAGTCGTGCCTTTTGCATTGGTGACGGCGTCTTTCATGAGGTCATCGGTGTAGGGCAGGCCGTTCACCGCGACGATTTCCTGCCCGACTATGACGCCGGACTTGAAGGCGGGACCTTCCCACATAACCGCGCTGATTTTTGCACCCTTGGCGATGCTCATGCCCAGTGACCATGTCAAGTCGAGTGTCTTGTTCACTTTCATCGACAGCTTGGCGATTGATGTCGGTGTGTCGTTATAGACGAGTTTATAACCGCTGCGTTCAAAGCCGCTGAGTGGCGCGCCTTTTGCTTTTTCAGTGAGGCGCTGGGTCAGGAAGCTGCGCCAGTCATAGGGCGTCACATCGTTCAATGTCTTTACAACATCGTCGAAGGTGTAGGTCACTTGTCCCCAATCGCCGTCGTTGATGCCAAAAAACGCCTTGGCAAAATCGTCCATTCCCTTGGTATTGCCGGTGCGTTCGCGGATGATCGCGTCGGCTTCGATCCAGATCAGCATCCCCTCGTTATAATAATCCTCGCTGCGCTGCCATGATGCCCAGCCTTTCGGACGGCGTGCGGAAATTATCGGGTCGTTGGTGGTGTCATCCAGACTACGCCATGCGCGCCCGGGAAGCGTGTCGAGCCGAGCCGCAATACCTGCGAGCGTATCGAGCTTGTCCTGCTTGGTTGCCATGCCACTGCGCACTTCGAGAATATGGCCCCAGAATTGCGTTTGACCTTCATAAACCCACAGCAAGCTGTCGCGCATCGGCGTACGGAAATCGGGTGTCCACAGGTCAGCACCGCGGCGAAATTTGCCGTCCCAGCTATGCGTGAATTCATGAGGCAACAGATTGTGGTCGAGGCGCGAGGCGTCCCAATCGAGGAAATAGCCGGGTTCGTTCTGGTTCTCGGACGAGCGGTGATGTTCGAGGCCGATGCCGCCCATCCGATCTGTGATCGCGTGGAGGAAATCATAATGGTCGAAATGGCGCGCACCAAAGAGTTTGACGGCCTGGGTAACAAGATTGCGATGAAGCTGGAGCGTGGCTTCAGAGACCACGAGTTCCTTGGCGCTGTCGGCGATGGTGTTGAGTGTGACGCCCTGACCAAGATCATCCTTGCGGAAATATTTGCCCGCAAAAACGGGGCTGTCGACAAGGACTTCGTAGTTCGTGGTTTCATAGATGACCGTGTCACCTGACGTGACGGTGGGGCGGAGCGCGGTGGCGGCTTGCCAGCCTTTGGGGTAGGTGACGGTAGCGATTACTGGGATCTGGCGAGTGAAATAACCAGCGGGATAAAGCGAGACGGCTTCCCACTGAATGTTCATCATTTCGGGGGTGACGACGAT
>JAYTWA010000163.1:0-5352 GCA_043743675.1 Sphingomonadales bacterium | reverse complement strand
GCAAATCGGCGCGCCCGGTGATGCTGTGACCTTGGCTTTGCATGGGCTGATCGAACGTCCAAACAAGTTCGGTCTCGCCCGCAGCGAGGACCGCGCCATTGCTCGGAACGCTTGAAATGAGCACAGGCGCTTTAACAGGGAGTGCCGCAACAGCCGTCGCAAAAGCAATCATCCCTATCATTGCAATCCTACCTGCCCCACCGAAGCCCCATAAATCTCATCAATCGCCCCACCCAGCGACGCATTGAACACCGCGTCGTCCATCTGCGCGCGCAAGTCTTCGAGCAATGCCCGCGAGAAACTCGCGATCATCCCGCGGTTTTTGGCCAGTTCCGCACATGCTTCCGCCCGCGCAAAGCCGCCTGACAGCGCCACGACGCGTAGCACGCGCGGGTGATCGACCAGCGGGCCGAACAGCCCCGGCGTCGCGGGGATCGAGAGTTTCAGCATTACCTTGTCATCGCCTGTCATCGCATCGAGCGCCTTCAGCGTCTCGGCAAGCAGTATCCGGTCCGCCGCGTCGCGTTCGGGGCTCTTGATGTTCACTTCTGGTTCGATGATCGGCATCAGCCCTGCCGCGATCACATCCTGCGCCACCGCGAACTGCTGCGTCACAATCGCGGCAATCCCGGCTTCGTTCGCCAGATTGATGACTGATCGTTCCTTGGTCCCGAACACGCCCAGCCCCTTCGCCCGCGCCAGCAACGCGCCGAGTTCCGGCATCGGGTTCATCAGCTGCACGCCGTTGATTTCGCCTTCAAGGCCCTTGTCGATCTTGATGAAGGGGACGACGCCATAATCAATCAGCGCCTGCGGCGTCGGCTTGCCATCAACCTGCCCGTCCATCGTCCGCTCGAACAGGATCGCGCCAATCACCTTGTCCCCATTGAAGCATGGCGCGGTGATGATCCGAGCGCGCATCGCGTGGATCAGAGCATACATCTCATCATCATTCGAAAACGCATCTGCTTCAATGCCATAGCCTTTCAGCGCCTTGGGCGTCGACCCGCCCGACTGGTCAAGCGCTGCAATAAAGCCATTGCCGGCGGCAATCCGCGCGGTCATTTCGGTGTGATTCATGCGAGAAATCCCCATCTGCATGTGAATGCGTTGGTGCGCCCGATAGCGAAGCCGATGCTGCGCTGCAATGTTGCGTGGTTAAGCGCTGAGCGCCGCCACCCCCGGCAATGTGCGCCCTTCCATCCATTCAAGGAACGCCCCGCCCGCCGTCGAAACGAATGTAAAATCATCCGCGCAACACGCCTGATTGAGCGCTGCCACCGTATCGCCGCCGCCGGCAACCGAGATCAGGCTGCCATCCTTGGTCAGCGCCGCCGCTGTCCGCGCCAATGCCACCGTTGCCGTATCAAAAGGCGGTATTTCAAACGCACCGAGCGGACCGTTCCAAACCAACGTGCGACAGTTTTTCAACACATCCGCCAGCGCCTCCACGGCGGCAGGACCAATATCAAGGATCATTTCATCCGTCGCGACTTCATGCACGTTCACCGTGCGCGTCGGCGGGTTAGCGCGAAATTCGCGTGACGTCACGACGTCATAGGGCAGATGGATCGTGCAGCCCGCCGCCTCCGCCGCGTCGAAAATCGCATTCGCCGTATCGACCAGATCATGCTCGCACAGCGACTTGCCGACATTCACCCCGCGCGCTGCGAGGAATGTATTCGCCATTCCGCCACCGATGATCAGATGATCGACCTTCGCCACGAGATGCCGCAGCACATCAAGCTTCGTCGATACCTTCGCACCGCCCACAACGGCCGCCACCGGATGCTCAGGCTTGCCCAGCGCCTTCTCTAGCGCCTCAAGCTCCGCCTGCATCGCGCGTCCGGCATATGCAGGCAGCACGTGTGCCAGCCCTTCAGTAGAAGCATGCGCTCGGTGCGCCGCCGAGAACGCATCGTTCACGTAGAGATCGCCCAAGGCCGCAAATCGTGCGACTACTGCGGGATCATTCGTCTCTTCGCCTACAAAAAAGCGCGTGTTTTCGAGGATCGCTATGTCACCCGGCACCAATGCTGCCACAGCCGCGACATCACCCTCCCACGGAACAAACGTCACCGGACGCCCCAAAACGGCACTGTAAGCCCCGCTAAGCTGTCCCAACGATAATTCAGCACTCGGCCCCTTCGGACGCCCGAAATGCGCCAGGATGAGCACCACAGCGCCTTTATCCGCCAGTTCGCTGACCGTGGCGACCGTGGCGCGAAACCGTGTGTCGTCGGTCACGACCCCATCGGCCATCGGCACGTTCAGGTCTTCACGGACCAGAACCCGCTTCCCGTGAACATCCCCAATATCATCGAGTGTCCGAAACGCCATCAGATCAGCTTCCCGATGGCTCCCGCCGTATCGACCATGCGGTTCGAAAAGCCCCATTCATTGTCATACCAGCTGAGCACGCGGACGAGCTTGCCGTCGATGACGGAGGTTTCGAGGCTATCCACAGTCGATGAAGCCGCAACATGATTAAGATCAATCGAAACAAGTGGTTCGTCAGTATATTGAAGAATACCTGCCAATGGCCCCGTTTCCGATGCGGCTTTCAAAATCGCGTTGACTTCATCCTTCGTTGTGTCGCGCTTCGGCGTGAAGGTCAGGTCGATGATCGACACATTGGGCGTTGGCACGCGGATCGCTGAACCATCAAGCTTCCCCTTCAATTCGGGCAACACTTCACCCACCGCACGCGCGGCCCCAGTCGTTGTCGGGATCATCGACATGCCTGCCGCACGGGCGCGGCGCATATCATCGTGAATCTGGTCGAGGATCTTCTGATCATTGGTATAGGCGTGGATGGTGGTCATAAGGCCGCGTTCGATACCGATGGTGTCGTTCAGCACCTTGGCGACGGGTGCAAGGCAGTTGGTCGTGCAGCTCGCGTTCGACACGATGGTATGCTCGCTCGTCAGCGTGTCATGGTTGACGCCAAACACCACGGTCAGATCGACATTCTTGCCAGGCGCGGAAATTAGGACGCGTTTAGCCCCGGCATCCAGATGCTTTTGCGCCGACACGCGGTCCGTAAAAAATCCTGTGCATTCAAGCGCAATGTCAATATTGTTCGTAGCATGTGGCAGGCTTGCCGGATCACGCTCTGCAGTCACATGGATTCGCTTGCCATCGATGATCAGGTCATTGCCATCAGCGTTAACACTGCCTGGATATGGCCCATGCACGCTGTCACGCTTGAACAGCATCGCGTTTGATTTGGCATCAGCCAGATCGTTGATCGCGACCAGTTCAAGCCCACAATCGGGCCGTTCGAGGATCGCGCGCGCAACAAGGCGGCCAATGCGCCCAAACCCATTGATCGCAACTTTAACAGCCATGTTCAGTCCTTTTGCAATTCAGTGATAATTTTTGGGGTGATCGCGTCCGCCGTCAGCCCGAAATGCGCATAGAGTGCATCAATTGGCCCCGAGGCACCAAACGTATCAATGCCGAACCGAAGCCCCCCGCCGACATAACGTTCCCAGCCCATACTCGTGCCTGCTTCAATCGACACGCGCAGCGGCCCGTGCGGCAACACCTCGGCACGATAGGCGGCATCCTGCGCATCGAACCGTTCCCAGCTCGGCATCGAAATGACGTCAGCGCCAATGCCTTGTTCTTCAAGCCGGTCAGCAACCGAAACCGCTAACGACACCTCCGACCCCGTTGCAATAAGGATCACTCGACGCGAAGCGTTGGCCGCCCGAAGCCGATACGCCCCACGCGCCGACCAGTTTTCGCTGATGTCCGTCCGCAATTGCGGTAAATTCTGCCGCGACAATGCAAGGACAGCAGGCCCATTCGCCTTTTCGATGGCCAGCGCCCAGCATTCCGCCGTCTCAATCGTGTCGCACGGCCGAAACACGTCGAGATTGGGCACCAGCCGCAGTGACATCACCTGCTCAATCGGCTGATGCGTCGGGCCATCCTCACCCACGCCAATCGAATCATGCGTCATTACATAGACAACACGCGCATTCTGCAGGGCTGAGAGCCGGATCGCCGCGCGGCAATAGTCCGAAAAAATCAGGAATGTGCCGCCATAAGGAATGATCCCGCCATGCAGCGCCATGCCATTCATCGCCGCCGCCATGCCAAATTCACGGATGCCATAATTCACATAGCGCCCGCCATAATTGGCGCGGTCCAGCACATCAGTTGAAGCCGTTTTTGTAAAATTCGATCCCGTCAGGTCGGCCGAACCACCAAGCAATTCGGGCAATGCTGCCGTTGCTGCGGTCAACGCGATTTCAGAAGCCTTGCGCGTTGCAATTTTTTGAGGTGCCGCGATAAGACCATTAAGATGCAATTTCAACCAAGCATTGCCGGGGTTTCCCGCAAACCGACGTGAAAATTCAGTGGCTTGCGACGAAACATTCAGACGTGATCTCCATTCCTTGTGCGTCGCCCCTCCGCGCTCCCCCGTCGCCCGCCACGCCGTCAACACATCGTCAGGCACTTCAAACGGTGAATAGGGCCAGTCAATCGCGGCTCGCGTTGCCGCCACTTCATCCTTGCCCAATGGACTGCCGTGCGGTGCTTTGGTCCCCTGCTTGTTGGGCGCGCCTTTGCCAATCAATGTCCGGCAGGCAATCAGAGAGGGGCGACAATCTTTAATTGCTGCCTGAATAGCACGCTCTATCTCATTGAAATCATGACCATCACAGGCCTCAACATGCCATCCTGCCGCAACATGCCGCGCCGGAATATCTTCACTTGTCGACAGCGTCGTCGCACCGTCAATCGTGATACGATTATCATCCCAGAACACGATCAATCGCCCAAGGCCCAGATGCCCGGCAAGACCAATCGCTTCGTGGTTGATCCCTTCCATCAGGCACCCGTCACCCGCGATAACCCAAGTCCTGTGATCCACCAGATCGTCACCGAATTCCGCATTCAAGTGTCGCTCGGCCACCGCCATGCCGACAGCCATCGCGAGCCCCTGCCCTAGTGGCCCTGTCGTGCACTCCACGCCTTCAAGCTCGAAATTCTCAGGGTGCCCGGCGCACGGGCTGCCCAACTGGCGGAAGTTGCGGATGTCATCTATGGTTGGCTTTGCATAGCCACTGAGCCACAGCGTCGAGTAGGCCAACATCGAGCCGTGGCCAGCGGACAATATAAACCGATCTCTATCAGCCCATTTCGGTGCTTGCGGATCGAACTTCAGAAACTTCGTGAAGAGAACTGTCGCCACATCGGCCATGCCCATCGGCATGCCGGGATGTCCAGAATTCGCCGCCTCGACCGCATCCATCGACAGCGCGCGAATGGCATTGGCAAGTCGTTCCGGCGTGACAGTCATGCGAATATTCCTGGGATCGTGATTCGCTGGGCAAG